>CANQKG010000007.1 GCA_947624425.1 uncultured Clostridia bacterium
TGTCATCCCCCACCGAAAGCCGAAGATAAAAAGCGGGTCCAGAACAATATTGAGCGCCGCTCCCAGCAGCGTGGACGCCATGGCAAACTTCGGGCTTCCGTCGGCGCGGATCACGGGATTCATCGCCTGCCCGAACATATATAAGGGTATGCCGAGGGAGATGCAGAAAAAATACTCCTTTGACAGCGAGAAGGTTTCCCCATTGACCGTTCCGCCGAACAGGGTGAGGATCGGGTCGGCAAAGAGAAGATAGACGCCGCAAAGCAACATACCGGCGATCAGGGTCATGACGATCGCGTTCCCGACGCTTTTGCCGGCGTCCTCCGACCTGCCCCGTCCGAGGCTCAGGCTGACAAAGGCGCAGCAGCCGTCGCCGATCATGACGGCGACAGCCAGCGCGATGACCGTCAACGGGAACACCACGGTATTTGCCGCATTTCCGAACGAGCCGAGATAGCTTGCGTTGGCGATAAAGATCTGATCGACAATATTATACAGTGCGCCGACCAGCAGTGAGATGATACAGGGAAGAGCATATTTCTGCATCAGCTTCCCGATTTTTTCGGTTGCCAAAAAAGATTGATCGAACGGTTCCATTTGATAAGCCTCCTAATTTTGAGCAAAAAAGAAATGCGCAAGTCCAAACTGGACTTACGCATTTTTGCTGCTCGTTGAGGCTATTATACCCGATTCTCCCGAAAAAAGCAAGGATTTTTTCACACAAAAAAGGCAGACGCGGTGCGTCTGCCTCAGTCTTTCGAAAAAGCAATCCGTAACGGAAAAATTTATAATCCGTCACGGAGGCGGGAATGGCGCCGCGATTGACAAGCGGCAAGGCGGTTATCCGCCACAGCCAATGTCGGGAACCGCAAGAGGAAAAAGCAGTTTTGAATCCCACCACCGCTTCGCGGTCCCCCTCCCTTTAACAAGGGAGGCTTTGGCAAAGACGGCTGCTTTCTTGTCCCTCGAAGCGTGGCGATTTGATTGCCACACACAAAAAAGGCAGACGCGGTGCGTCTGCCTTTTTGGGCAGCTGTGCTTACTTCAGCTCGATCTTGGCGCCTGCTTCCTCCAGCTTCGCCTTCATCTCCTCGGCGTCCGCCTTGGGAACGGCTTCCTTCAGGGTCTTCGGCGCGTTGTCCACCAGCTCCTTGGACTCCTTCAGGCCAAGACCGGTCACTTCCTTGACCAGCTTGATGACTGCCATCTTGCTTGCGCCGACCTCCGCCAGCACAACGTCAAACTCGGTCTTCTCCTCCTCGGCAGCAGCACCGCCGGCGGCAGGAGCCGCAACCGCAACCGCAGCCGCGGATACGCCGAACTCTTCCTCCAGAGCCTTGACCAGCTCATTCAGCTCCAGCACGGTCAGTGCCTTCACATCTTCGATCATTTTCAAAACTTTCTCAGAAGCCATGATAAGATTCCTCCTTAAATGATATTTTTACTCTGCGGCGGGAGTCTCCTCAGCGGGAGCCTCTGCCTCGGCTGCGGGAGCAGCCGTTTCTTCTGCGGGTGTTTCCTCTGCGGGAGCAGCCTCTGCAGCTGCCTCCTCGGCGGGAGCCGCTTCGGCGGCGCCGCCCTTTTCTGCGATCTGATCCAGAACGATCGCAAAGTTTGTGAGCGGTGCGTTCAAGCTGCTGAGCATCTTGGCGATCAGCTCTTCCTTCGCCGGAATGGAGGCGATCTCCTTGACGGTTGCCACGTCCACGACCTTGCCGTCCATGAAGCCCGCTTTCACCCGGAACGCATCGCCCGGCACGATCGAGCTGTACTTCTCGATGATCTTGGCGGCAATGATCGGATCCTCCTTGCTGACAGCCAGCGCGGTGGAGCCTTGCAGCACGTCCTCCAGCTCGCCGAAGCCTGCCTCGCGCACGGCGAAGCGGAGCAGCGTGTTCTTGACCACGGCGTAATCCACGCCCGCTTCACGCAGCTCCTTCCGGAGCTTGGTATCGTCCGCCACATTGATTCCGATATAGTCCACCAGCACGCCGGCGGCGGAATTCTGCAGCTTATCGACCAGACCCGCTACCATACTTTTCTTTTCTTCCAGAACTCTTGCATTCGGCATTCTCTTTCACCTCCGTTTGCATTTTTCCATATTTCAGCGAAACAAAACGCCCTTCCTCCCGACCGGAAAGAAGGGCGCTGCATACCATCTCCGCCTTGACGGTTTGACACAGCTTCCGTTCTTCTCGGCAGGCAGTCGGTACCGACTGTTACGCAGAAATTGCACCTGCTGTCTTGGAAAAACAGCTTTTGTAGTCTGTATTCTACCACAGACCGTTTTACTTGTCAAGTATTTCCTTTATACGCCGTACTTCGCGGTGGAAACGCGGATGCCGGGTCCCATGGTGCTGGAAACCACGCAGGAACGGATATACTGTCCCTTTGCCGCCGCCGGCTTTGCCTTGACCACAGCCTCCAGCAGCGTGTCGAGGTTCTCGGTCAGCTTCTCTTTCCCGAACGACGCCTTGCCAATCGGGCAGTGAATGATGTTCGACTTATCAAGACGATACTCGATCTTACCTGCCTTTGCCTCCTGCACCGCACGCGCCACATCGGGGGTGACGGTACCTGCCTTGGGGTTTGGCATCAGTCCGCGCGGACCCAAAATCTTACCAAGACGGCCGACCACACCCATCATATCGGGAGTGGCGATCACCACATCGAAATCCATCCAGCCGCCCTGGATCTTCTGCATCAGCTCGTCTGCGCCGACATAATCCGCTCCGGCGTCCTCGGCGACCTTTACGTTCTCGCCCTTGGCAAAGACCACGGCGCGCACGTTTTTACCGGTTCCGTTGGGCAGCACCACCGCGCCGCGCACCTGCTGATCCGCATGGCGGCTGTCCACGCCCAGACGAATATGCACCTCTACCGTTTCGTCAAACTTTGCCTTCGCGGTGGAAACTGCCAAATCCAGCGCCTCGGTCGGGTCGTACTGGATATTGCGATCTACCGTTTTTGCGCTGTCTGTATATTTCTTTCCGTGTTTCATCGTTTTATCCTCTCTTTCCGTGGTAAATAGCGGAATTTTCCTCCCACAGTCGGGCCGCTTAGTCTACGACCTCGACGCCCATCGAACGCGCGGTACCCGCGATCATGCTGATCGCAGTGTCGATATTCGCCGCGTTGAGATCCGGCATCTTCTGCTCGGCAATCTGCTTGAGCTGCTCTCTGGTGATCTTTGCCACTTTGGTTCTGTTGGGCACACCGGAGCCGCTTTCGATATTACAGGCCTTTTTGATCAGGACTGCCGCAGGCGGCGTTTTGGTGACAAAGGTAAACGAACGGTCGGCATATACGGTGATCACGACCGGAATGATAAGCCCTGCGTCATTCTTGGTACGCTCGTTAAATTCCTTGGTAAAGGCCATGATGTTGACGCCGTGCTGACCGAGTGCCGGTCCGACAGGCGGCGCCGGCGATGCCTTCCCCGCCGGAATCTGGAGCTTGATAAAGCCTACTACTTTCTGCGCCATAATTGCACCTCCAAAAAATCGTGGTAACTGCCGGAGCGTGTTGAGTTTCCGCTCCTCCCACACCGTGCGCCGAAACGCACGGACAATATCCGGCAAAGCCGGTGATTGCTAAAATTCCTCCGCTTTGCGGATCTGATCCAGCCGAACCTCCACCGGAGTTTCCCGGCCGAACATCGAAACGACGATCTGCGCCGTTCCCGCTTCCTCATCCAGCTCGCTGACCGAGCCGGTGAAGCTCTCCATCGGGCCCGCGATGATCTCCACCTCGTCCCCGACCGAGAAAGCCGCGCTCTTTTGCGCGCCGATCATGCCCAGCTTCTCCACCTCTTCCTCGGTCAGAGGGATCGGCTTGGAGGAAGGCCCCACAAATCCGGTCACGCCGCGGATATTCCGCACCACGTACCAGGAATCGTCGGTCAAGATCATCTTGACCAGAACGTAACTCGGGAAAAGCTTGCGCTCCACCTCTTTCGGCTGGCCGTTTTTGTCCGCCTCGGTCACCGTTTCGGTCGGCACCCGCACGTCCTGAATCAGATCCTGCAGCTTGCGGTTCTCCACCACTTTTTCAATATTCTGCGATACCTTATTCTCATATCCAGAATAAGTGTGGATCACATACCATTTTGCGGTATTCGCCATGCTTTCCTACCCCTTTTGTCAGGATGCAGTCTTAAAAATCAGCGAGACCAGTGCGCCAAGCCCCCAGTCCATCAGCCAGATGAACACACCGACCAGCAGCATCATCACGAGCACCACGATGGTGTTGTTGACAAGCTGGCTTTTGGTCGGCCAAACCACCTTTTTCATCTCGCTCCGCATATCCTTGACGGACTGCCAGCGTTTGGCGAAGAAACCAGGTTTTTTCGTTTTGGCCGCGGTTTTATCCTTTGCCATTCGTCTCCCGCCTTTCGCCTACTTCGTTTCCCTGTGCAGAGTATGCTTTCTGCAGAAACGGCAGTATTTGTTCATTTCCAGTCTGTCCGGATCGTTTTTCTTGTTCTTCATGGTGTTGTAGTTGCGTTGCTTGCACTCGGTGCAGGCCAGTGTGATCTTGACTCTCATCGTCGGCTCCTCCTGTACTCACAGTTCTTCTATTGCCTCCCTCACAGGCTCGCCGCGCGGATAAAAACGCGCAAAAAAATAAGCCCTTTTTGAGGTATACCTATTGTAGCATACCCGAAAGGCGGTGTCAAGCAGTTTTTTCCGTTTCGGAAAGAAACACTATATCTGGTGAAAAAGCGGCGCCGTCCCGCAAGAAATGGGACGGCGCTCTCACTTTTTTTGCTTAGTCTGCCTGAGGAGCCTGTACCGGGCAAACCTCTGCACAGTTCCCGCAGTCGATGCAGGTATCCGCATCGATCTCGTATTTGTCGCTGCCCTCGGAGATCGCGGACACCGGGCATTCCGCCGCGCAAGCACCGCAGCTGATGCACTCTTCACTGATCTTATACGCCATGGAAGCACCTCCTTTATCTTTCCGTAAAACGGCGGCCGCCGTTTACTTTATTACCCCCATTGTATCACACATTTTCCAAAATGCAAGTGATTTCTTCGGAAAAATGACGGACAAGCTTGCATTTTTCCCCATGTCCGTATATAATAGGAAAAAATGACGAAAACACCCGAAATCGGGCGGAAATGAAAGGGAGCGACAAGATGAAAGGCATTAAGAAGATCTTTGCGGAGTTTAAGGAGTTCATCTCGCGCGGCAACGTGCTGGATATGGCAGTCGGCGTCGTGATCGCCACCGCCTTTACCGGCGTGGTCAATTCGGTGGTCAAGGGGCTTGTGACCCCGATCGTCGGGCTGTTTATGCCCAACACCACCTTTGCCGATTGGGCGCCGGGCGGCTTTGCCATCGGAGAGGTGCTCAACTCGATCATCTCCTTCCTCATCACGGCGGCGGTCATCTTTGCGATCGTCAAGCTGGTCAACACCGCGCAGAATCTGGCAAAGCGGAAAGAGGAGGTGGTGGAGGAGGTCACCACCAAAACCTGCCCCTACTGCTTAAGCGAGATCCCGATCGCGGCGACCCGCTGTGCGCACTGCACCTCGGTGCTGGAGGAAGCCCCCGCAGAAGAAGCGGAATGAAAAGCGGAATGATCCTATAAAAAATGCCGTCCACCCGGACGGCATTTTTGATTTGACGCAAAACACAGCGGCGAGATAAAAGCGCTTTTTTTGGTATCGCAGAGTGTCCGGAAAACAGTTTTGCCGGCGGGGAACCGCCGGCAATTTTTATTTGTCTATCTCTTTGCCCTCAGTGGGGATGGGGCCATCGGTCTTGCGGTCGCCGAACAGCAGCTGTATCCCCGCAAGGATCACCGCCGCGCCGAGAACCGGCCCCCAAATGATACTGCTGATCGAGATCCCGAACAGGCTGCGCAGCAGCAGCAAAATGCCCGCCGCGATCAAGAGTATATCCCAAAGCCCCGGCTTTTTATGATCCGCCGCGCCCGAAAGACCGAGCAATATCAAAATCACCGGCCAGCATTTCCAGATCACCGCAAAGCTCCAGTTCAAAAACCAGCCGACGATCAGCAGCACGCCTGCCAAAATCAGCGCGCCGCCCCAGATATATTTCCCTTTCATGTCAAATCCTCCCTTGTCTACACCTCGCCCAGATATTCCTCCAGACAAAGTCCCTTTGCACTGATCTCCCTCGCGTGCTTGGCGCCGACATAACGGTAATGCCACGGCTCGTAGGTATACCCCGTGATACTCTCCTTATCCTTGGAATACCGGCAGATAAAGCCGTACTCCGCGGCGTGAGCCGAAAGCCACGCAAACTGCTCGGTTTTCTCATAGCTCTCCACAAAATCGGTGTTATCGCCCCGTGCAAAGTCCACCGCCAGCCCCAACGAATGCTCGCTCGTGCCGGGATCCGCAATGCTTTCGGAAGTGATCTCTTTTGCCCTTTCCTCGGAATATCCCCGCTTTTTTAACTGCTCCACATTCCGGTCGAAAACGTCCCGCTGATAGGCCACCGAACGGTAGGCGGAGCCGATCCGCAGCGTGACCCCTTCCTCCGCCGCCGCATCGATCATCTCGGAGAGCGGCTCGGCGATCCGCCGATCCACCAGATAAGCGCCCACCTTGGCGGTGGATACCGTATAATCTTCGGGCATGATATGGGTCTTGTTGACCAAAATCAACTGCCAGTCGTCCGCCTCATCGGCCGGATGCGCCGGCTCGCTTGCCGCGGCGGCAGGAGAGGCTTGTCCCGCGCCGCCGGTACTGACGGCGGTGGAGGTATGCGTGACCAGCGCATAAAGAATACAAAGGATCAGCAGTCCGCCCATCAGCGGATATGCTTTCTTTCCCATACGGCGCACCCTCCTTTCGGCTCCGGTTCGGGCGCCGGGCGCCCGTCCCTTTTGATCTTATCACAACGGCGGATGAGACGTTTTACTTTTTTCCATCCAAAACAGCACGATTTTCTCTCAACCGCCCGGCAAATTGCATTATCAGCATACCACAGTTTTCTCAAAAGCGCAAGTCCGGCTTCGGGCAAAAAGCGCCTTTCTCAACCGCCGTATGCCCGGGCAAGGCAGTCCTGCCCCGACGCTGAGAGCCGGAACCGCCCTTTTTCCCGCTCTCCCTCCGCCCGCACCGTCCGAACGGCGTCCCGCCCTGCCAGAGCGGCCGTATCAGGCAGAAAGCGGGCGTAATCGTAGGCGGAAAGATTGGTGTCCGCCGCGCATCGGGTCAGCAGAGAGAAAAACCGTTCGGCGCGGTCGGACGCCGACAGGTCGAGCAGAATCTCCAGAAAGGAACGCCCGATCCCCTCCCCCAGTGACTGGAACGCCTCCCCGTCCAGCGCACGAAACAGCGCGCAGAGCCGCCGCCCGTCCAGCGTCTGCTCCCCGGCGGGAAGAGAGGCGGCGTCCGCCTCCGCCTTTCCCAGCAGGTAAGGGATCCCGCCCGCCTCGGCGACCAGCAGTCCGACCCCTTTGGCGTCCAGCCGCAGGTACCGGTCGATCGGAACCGAAAGCTGCCGCACTCCGCGCAGCACCGCCGTTTGCCCGCCGTACCGGTAGAGCGCCGCCAGCGTGTCCGTCCGTCCTCCGGCGGTCGATTCGGTCTCGGCGGGCAGCAGGGTGAACAAGAGCATCTGCCGCTCGGGCAAAAGGCGCACCGGCAGAACCACCGACAGCCGATCGGCCGAATCGGTCACCATCACCAAAACGGTGAGCGGATCACCGCTCACCGTTTTGGGTACGCTTTGCACCTCTGCCGATGCGGGATCATACCGATCCGCTAAAGACAAAAGTCCCAGCGATACGCCAAGGCAGATCACCGCCGTCAGCCCGAACGCCGTCCAGAATCCCGCCTTTCCGCTCACCTTTCCACCCCCTGCATAACGGTATGTACGGACAGAAGCCTGTCCGTTCGGGTCACTCCGGCTCGCGGTCGCGGAACAGCAGCGAGATGCACCAGATCGCCGCCAGCCCGACCAGCGTATAGATGATCCGCGCCAGTCCGCCGTCCTGCCCTCCGCCGATCCATGCCACCAGATCAAACTGGAACAGTCCGATACAGCCCCAGTTCAGTCCGCCGACAATGGTAAGGATTAAAGCAATGCGATCCATTATTTTCATATCGTTCACCCTCCTTGGCTTTTATCGCTAGTATGCACCGGAAAAAGGGCGGTTATACAAAAATTGCCGAACCGGTCATGCGGCCGGTTCGGCAATTCGCTTTGTTTTACTCCTGCAGGGCGCGCTTGAGCCAGATGGAAGCGATGTCCAGCGCCTGGTACAGCCCGTGCTTCTCGCTTTTCTTGATGACCCGCTCGGTGATCGGCAGCGTTTCATCGGTCGAAAGCATCTGGATCATCACCCGATCGGCAAGCTTGAGATCGTCCTTTTCCTTGACCGAAAGCACCTGCATCATCACCACATAAGGATCGCTCATATCGCCGTAATATATCATCTTTCCTTTTCGCACCAGCGGCTTGCCGCGGTAGGAGAAGAATTTTTCCGCCATTTGCAACACCTCATTCCATATTGAAGCCATTATATCATGAACGCCGCCGAAAGTAAAGAAATTTTTCCCGGCGGTTGACAAGGGAGGTTTTGACAAAGGCGACAGCTTCGGCGGACATCGGTTTGTCCCTCGAAGCGCAGCAAAAAACCGGCGTCCGAATGGACACCGGTTTGTGACTGCGCCTGTAAGCCGAGTTCTGTCGTGTGTGACAATCTATCTCGACGCCGCGTCGCCGCGGCGCTCCAGCCATCTTTCGGAGGCCGCCGAGTCAGGCGGATCCGCCTCCTGTCGATGTTGCATCGGGCAGGGTTTACATGGCCGCGCGGTCTCCCGCACGCCGGTGAGCTCTTACCTCGCCTTTCCACCCTTGCTCCGCTTTGGCGGAGCGGTATCTCTCTGTTGCACTTTCCCTGAAGTCGCCTTCGGCTGCCGTTAGCAGCTGCCCTGACTCTGTGATGCTCGGACTTTCCTCATAGGATTACACCCACGCTGCCACACAGCGCACTCACAACGATATCCTACCCCTTTTTGCCCGAATTGTCAAGCGGGCAGGATACAGCTCACCGCCGTCAAAACGGCAAGTCCCGGCAGACCCAGCACGCCGGCGACCGCGCCGTTTAGAAGATTCCAGTGGGGCAGAAAGGAAACGCCGAATGCGTGTCCGCCCACATGAAGCAGGGTGAGTGCCGCAAACCCCAGCAGGCTGTGGAACAAAAGCCGCCGGATCGGGTGCTCCCCTCGCCAGCAGGCGGCAAGATAGCATACCGTACTGAGCGCCAGCGCGCTCCAAAGCAGAGCTTCCCCCATTTTTTCTCCCTCCGTTCCCCACATTCTATGCGGGAACACGGACGAGTATGCCAAGGGGCGTTATTCCGAATAGGCGCCGACGGTGATTGCTTCCACGATGACCGGTGTGAGGGGCATATCGTTTTCATCCGTTTCCACGGCGGCGATCGCGTCCACGACCTCCATCCCCTCATAGACCTGCCCGAAAACGGTGTAGCTGTCGTCCAGCCAGGGGGTGCCGCCGTTTTTGAGATAGCGCTCCTTGACGCTGTCGGTCATCGAAACGCCGGTCTGCGCCTCCATCTGCTGGAGGTAGACCTCGCTCATATTTTTGGCTCCCGCCTGCACGATATAAAACTGACTGCCGAGGCTGTTGGGCTGCTGCGACATCGCCATGCAGAGCGCGCCGCGGTAATGCCGCAGATCCTTCGAGATCTCGGTGCCAAAGCCCTCGCCCCAGATCGATTCGCCGCCGGTGCCGTTCCCCTCCGGGTCGCCGCTCTGGATCATGAAATCGCGGATCACCCGATGAAAGGTCAGCCCGTCATAGTATCCATCTTTGGCGTGGGTGATAAAGTTCTCCACCGCTTTGGGCGCCGCCTCGGGGAAGAAACGCAGCTTGATATCCCCGTAGCCTGCGACCGAAATGGTCGCCACCTGATCGCCCGCCTGCGGCATGGCAAGCTGGTCGATTGCTTCCTTTTTCCCGCAGCCGGACAGCCCGCAAAGGAGCATGACCGTGCAGAGCGCCGCCGCGATCCTACGTGTTTTCATTTACGCTACCTCCTCAACGGTGATACCGAGGATCACCACGTCTTCTTTCGGACGATCGCCCGCATCGACCGGCACGCCGGCGATCTCATCCACCGTGTCCATGCCGTCGATCACCTGCCCGAATACGGTGTGCCGGTGATCCAGCCAAGGCGTGCCGCCCTCCTCCCGATAGGCGGCGACCGCCTCGTCCGGGAAGCCTGCCGCCGGAAGCTGAGAGAGCATCCGGTCGTCCGGCGTATCCGCCTGCACGATGAAAAACTGACTGCCGTTGGTGCCGGGACCGGCGTTTGCCATGCAAAGCGCGCCCCGCAGACAAAACGCTTCGAGCGAAAACTCGTCGGCAAAGGGCTTGCCCCAGATCGATTCGCCGCCCCGTCCGGTGCCGGTGGGATCGCCGCCCTGGATCATAAACCCGTCGATCACCCGATGAAAGATGATCCCGTCATAATACCCTGCCTTGGCGTGGGTGACAAAGTTCTCCACCGTTTTGGGCGCGACCTCCGGGAAGAACAGCACCCGTATCTCGCCGTGGTTGGTGCGGATGGTCGCCACCGTGTCGCCGCTTTGCGGCTGCTTGTGATTGTAAAGCATAGCGGTACTCCTTTTTGTTTTGAATTTTGAACGGTACTATGATACCACAGATTTACGCAAAGAACAAGGAAAAAGAATTTTTTCAGAAAATCGAAAAAAAACACTTGCATTTTTCGAACGAACCTTGTATAATAATGTCGTTGTCCGTCAGGACGGCAAAATAAACCGTTCCCGCAGTAGTGGGAGCGGCTTTTATTTTTTGGTGGGGGTTTTGAATCCCTCCACCGCGCAAAGCGCGGTCCCCCTCCTCTTGCGGTGCCCAATTTTGCTTATGCTCGCGGTAACGCTCGCGCAAAATTGACCGCGGCGCCATTCCCGCCTCGCTTCATCGCCCACAGGGCGCGCTTCGGCGGCAAAGCCCTTTAACAAGGGAGGTTTTGACAACAGCATTTGGCTTTTTAGGTTTAAAATAAGGTAAAGGAAGGCTTTCGAGCCTTCCTTATATTTCCGGTAAAACTTATTAGCTCGCCAGAGCTTCCCTTGTCAAAGGGAGGTCTTGACAAAGACGACGGCTTTCGCGTAAACCCGGTTTGTCCCTCAAAGCGCGGCGAAAATTCGCCGCGCTTTTGAAAAGATATCCCGATCCGCGCTACTGCCGCACCGCCCGGAACGCTTCGTCCAGCGCCGCGATCAAATCCTTTGCATTTTCGGTACCGACGGACAAACGGATGGTATTCGGCTTGATCCCCTGATCCAGCAGCTCCTCCTCGGTCAGCTGGGAGTGGGTGGTGCTGGCAGGATGGATCACCAGCGACTTTACATCCGCCACATTGGCAAGGAGCGAGAAGATCGCGAGATTGTCGATGAACTTCTTCGCCGTGTCGGCGTCCCCCTTGATCTCAAAGGTGAAGATCGAACCGGCGCCGTTCGGGAAATACTTCTGATACAGCTTATGGCTCGGCTCGCTTTCGAGAGAGGGATGATGCACCGCCTCCACCTGCGGGTGACTGTTCAGATATTCCACGATCTTCAGCGCGTTTTCCACATGGCGCTCGACCCGCAGAGAGAGGGTCTCCAGTCCCTGCAGGAACAAAAATGCGTGGAACGGCGAGAGGGTGGAGCCGGTATCCCGCAGCAAAATGGCGCGGATATAGGTGGCAAAGGCGGCGGGGCCGACCGCATCGGCAAAGGAAATACCGTGATAGCTGGGGTTCGGCTCGGAGATCCACGGGTATTTACCCGAAGCCTTCCAGTCGAACTTGCCGCCGTCCACGATCACGCCGCCGATGGCAGTCCCATGGCCGCCGATAAACTTGGTGGCGGAGTGAACCACGATGTCCGCGCCGTGTTCGATCGGGCGGATGAGATAGGGCGTCGCAAAGGTGGAGTCGATCACCAGCGGGATGCCGTGCCGGTGCGCGACGCCCGCGACCGCTTCAATATCGATGATATTCGAGTTGGGGTTGCCGAGGGTCTCAATGAAGATAGCCTTTGTATTATCCCGAATCGCCGCCTCAAAGGCTCCCTCCTCGTCGGGGTCGACAAAGGTGGTGGTGACGCCGCTCGACAGCGGAAGGGTGTGCGCCAGCAGGTTGTAGGTGCCGCCGTAAATGGTCTTGGAGGCAACGATATGCTCGCCGCTTTTGGCCAGCGCGCTTAAAGTATAGTTGATCGCCGCCGCGCCGGAAGCGGTTGCCAGCGCCGCGGCGCCGCCTTCCAGCGATGCGATCCGCTGCTCAAAAATATCCTGCGTGGGGTTAGTCAGCCTGCCGTAGATATTGCCCGCGTCTCTCAGGCCGAACCTGTCCGCCGCGTGTTCGGAATTGTGGAACACGAACGAGGTGGATGCGTAAATAGGTACCGCCCTTGCGTCGGTAGCAGGATCGGCCTGCTCCTGCCCGATGTGAAGCTGTCTGGTTTCAAAGCTCCAGTTTTTGGGATCGTGAATGTTTGCCATAATATTATCCTCCTGCGGCCATGCCGCTTGTGTTTTTATTTTCATTTTAATGTGGTCAATGTTTGAGAGCCCTTCCGCGCATTCGATCCAAACTCAACAGCACAGAAAACGAAGTGCGGGAAATATTCTTCCGACAGAATTCTTTTCTCACTGTTTTCACCTCCTTCTGGTTTACAATAACATTATAACTCGGCTCCTGCTTCCTGTCCAATACGGGAAGTCAATGCCGAGTTATAGATTTAACCTATATGTGCGATCCGGTTTATGTGATCTGCAGGTATTTTTTGATTTCCTCGATATACTTCTGCCCGATATGACTCAGCGAGCTGTTCTTTCTTGTAAGGTACCCGATCTCCATCACACTGCTTTCCTCGACGGAATCGGCTTCAAACGGCACGGCAATATAATCATCTCCGTTGAGCTCTTCGCAGATAATACCGGAGCAAAGGGTATATCCGTTCAGACCGATCATCAGATTCAGCATCGTTGCCCGGTCGTTTGCCTTAATGGTGCGCAGATACTCGCCGGTACTCAGAATTTCCTCCGCGAAATAGAAGGAGCTTGTATCCCCCTGCTCAAAGGAGAGGCAGGGATAATCCGCGAGCTCGTCGAACCGAATGGATTTCTTTTTTGCAAGCGGATGACCCGACCATAAATAAACATAAGCATTGCAGTTGATCAAAGGATGGAATGCAAGCTCCGCGCTGCGCAAAAGCTTATGGATGGCGGCACGGTTAAAATCACTGAGATACAAAATGCCGATCTCGCTTTTCATCGACGCGACGTCGCCGATCACATCCTTTGTTTTCGTTTCCCGGATGGCAAATTCGTAGCGAGCGGTGTCGAACGACTTTACCAGCTCTACAAACGCCTTCACCGCAAAGGAATAGTGCTGCGTGGAGACGCCGAATTTCTTTTTCAAGGCTTTCGGATCCTCATATTTCTCAATCAAATCTTCATATTGACTGTAGATCTGCTTTGCATATGGCAAAAACTCGGCTCCGTCCGCTGTCAGCGTAACACCTCGGCCGCCGCGGTTAAAAATCGTAATGCCGAGTTCTCTTTCAAGCTCCTGCATCGAGCCGGTGAGAGAGGGCTGTGCGATATATAAGATCTCGGCGGCTTTGTTTAACGAGCCGCACTCGGCGATGGTAATGGCGTAATGGATCTGTTGGAGCGTCATGGCAGAGCCTCTTTTCATTTCTTACTTTACTGATAGGTTTTATAGTATAGCATATAATCCCGCCAAAGTCAATACGGACACGGAAAAGGAGGATTATGGCATTCCCTCTTGAAAACCTATTAAATATATGTTATTATTAGGTATACGATGATAAGGAGTCTTTCTGTATGAAAATTTCAACAAAAGGCCGTTATGCGCTTCGGATGCTTCTGGATCTTGCCGCGCATCGGGCAGACGGATATATTGCCTTGAAAGATGTTGCCGAGCGTCAGGGTATTTCCAAAAAATATCTGGAGCAGATCATACCCATACTCAATCGCTCCGATCTGCTCAAAAGCAATCGGGGGTATCAGGGCGGGTATATGCTGGCAAAGGGCCCCGATCGGTACACGGTCGGCGATATTCTGCGGCTGACCGAGGGCGATCTGGCGCCGGTTGCCTGCGCGGGACAGGATCCCGTTGACTGCGCCAGAAGCGCCGATTGCCCGACCCTGCCTGTCTGGCAGGGGCTTTATCGGGTCATCACCGAATATCTGGACGGGATCACCCTGCAGGATATTCTGGACAGCCACCAAAAACGGGGCGCCGACAATTATATGATCTAAAGGGAAAAGCTCCGCCGCACAAAAAAGCGGCGGAGCTTTTTTCATTCGGTAAACATCGGGGTGGAGAGGTATCGCTCGCCGGTGTCCGGCAGCAAGGCCACAATGACCTTCCCTTGGTTCTCCGGGCGAAGGGCGAGTTTGGTCGCCGCGTAAACGGCGGCGCCCGAAGAAATGCCGACCAAAAGCCCTTCCTTCCGTGCCAGGGTGCGTCCCGTTTCAAAGGCGTCCTCATTCTCCACGGTGATGATCTCATCGTAAACGCCGGTATTGAGCGTATCCGGCACGAAGCCCGCACCGATGCCCTGAATCTTATGCGGTCCGGCCGTTCCCTTGGACAGAACCGGCGAGCCTGCCGGCTCCACGGCAACGACCTTCACATTCGGATTTTTACTCTTGAGATATTCTCCGACCCCTGTCACCGTTCCGCCGGTGCCGACGCCCGCGACGAAGATATCCACTTTCCCGTCGGTATCCTCCCAGATCTCGGGGCCGGTGGTTTTGCGGTGGATATCCGGGTTTGCGGGATTGGTAAACTGGCTCGGAATAAAGCTGTGCGGCGTTTGCTCCGCCAGCTCCTGCGCTTTGGCGATCGCGCCCTTCATCCCCTGTGCGCCGTCGGTCAGCACCAGCTCCGCGCCGTAGGCTTTGAGCAGATTCCGGCGCTCGACGCTCATGGTTTCCGGCATGGTGAGGATGATCTGATATCCTCTTGCCGCCGCGACGGCCGAAAGTCCGATGCCGGTGTTGCCGCTGGTGGGTTCGATGATGACCGAGTCGGGCTTGAGAAGCCCTTTCGCTTCCGCGTCGTCGATCATCGCCTTGGCGATCCTGTCCTTCACACTGCCTGCGGGATTGAAGTATTCCAGCTTGCCGTAAACCGTTGCGGCGAGCTTCTTTTCTTCACTGTAGTTTGTCAGCTTCAGCAGCGGTGTTTTGCCGATCAAATCGGTGATTTTATCGTAGGTTTTCATTTCTGTTCGCTCCTTACTCTTGTATGAATTTGAAAAAAAGTTACGCTTTACAGACAGCGGCAACATCGTCGGTATTTGACCGGTATGTTCATAGAGGTCGGCCTCCGTATTGTTTATTTAACCTATCGGTTATATAGGCATTATATTGCTTTGCTTGCCGTTTGTCAACCCTCTTTCTAAAATTTTTCCTATTTTCGGTTTTTTGCGCCCGTCCTATTGACAAAACGGGAGTAGCTGCGTATAATAACTTATTATGCAGATAGGTTTTATATGCTTAAAATCAAGACTTAGGAGGAAAACCCGCTATGGCAAAGGAAATCACCAGAGAAAAAGCGTGGGAACTGCTGTGTCAATGGAGCGAGGAACCGTTTCACCTGCGGCACGCCGTTACGGTAGAAGGCGTGATGCAGTATTTTGCAAAAGAACTCGGATATGGCGCCGAGGAGGATTTTTGGGGGATCGTCGGTCTGCTTCACGATCTGGATTTTGAGAAATTTCCAAACGAGCATTGTGTGAAGGAGCAGGAGATTTTGCGGGACTTCGGGGCGGACGAACGGCTGATCCATGCGGTCGCCAGTCACGGGTACGCGCTGACGGTCGATATTCAGCCGGAGCATGAGATGGAATGATGGCGCGAATTGAAATTCATCCGGATGAATTCCGGAAGCTGCTCGATGTACGGGAAGATGTTTACCGGCAGCTTCGGTCGTTCGGTTTTACCTATGTTGCCCTCGATCTGCTGGGCTACCGCACCGGCAGCATGAACGAAACGCTGTAAAAAAAGCCCTTCCATAAGGGCTTTTTTTATTACGCGGGGTCGCTGTAATACTGCGCCTGGGCGTGCCAGAGTTCGTAGTACTTGCCGTCTGTTTGGGCGAGCAGCTCCTCATGACCGCCGCGCTGTACCAGCTCCCCCTGATGGAACACCGCGATGTCGTCACAAAAGCGGCAGGAGGACAGCCGGTGAGAGATATACACCGCCGTTTTCGATTGCACCAGCGTGTCAAACCGCTCGTAGACCTCTGCTTCCGCAATCGGGTCAAGGGCGGCGGTCGGTTCGTCTAAGATGATAAAGGGCGTATCCCGATAAAGCGCGCGGGCAAGGGCGATTTTCTGCGCCTCGCCGCCTGAGATGTCCACCCCTTTTTTGTTCAGTGTCTTTGAAATATAGGTGTCGCACCCTGCTTCCAACTCGGAGAGCCGGTCGCCAAAGCCTGCCTGCCGCAGGCACTCCTCCGCCCGCGTCCGATCATATGCCGCCTTGCCCGCCACATTCTGACCGATCGGCAGCGCGAACATCTGGAAGTCCTGAAACACCACCGAGAAAATCGAGAGATACGCGGTATAATCATACTCCCGGATATTCTTCCCGTTTAGGAGGATCTCTCCCTCGGTGGGATCATAAAGCCGGCAGAGCAGCTTAATGAGGGTGGTTTTGCCGCTGCCGTTTTGCCCTACCACCGCCAGCCGCTCACCGGGGCGGATCACCATGCTGACATTTCTAAGCGCATAGGTATCGCTGCCCGGATAGCGGAAGGAAACGTTCCGTAATTCGATCGACTGCTCCGTTTCGGGCGCGGAAAGGGTTCCGGTCTGCATCACGTCGGGAAGATCGAGGAACCGGAACGCCAGCCGGAGAAACGCGGCATTGTTTCTGGCGTTCCCGCAGGTGCGAATGATGGAGGACAGATGCCCCGACACTCTGGTGATCGCGCCGATATACTGGGTGACCGCGCCCACGCCGAACGCGCCTGCCCACGCTTTGAGGCAGACAAAGAGATAGACAAAACCGGTAAAGACCACCGAAACGATCTCGGACGCCGCATAGAAAAGCCCCGCCGGGCCGCGGGCGAGCTTTGCAAAGACGCCCCTGGAAGAAAAGGTATCGGTTTTATCGTAATAGTACGCCTTCCCGATCCGGTCCTGCCGGTAGATGCGGACGTCCTCCGCACGCTCACGGTCCCCAAGGCTGCGGTAAAAGCGCCAAAGACGGTTGCCGACCATTTGGTCGTTGGCATGACGCGCGAAGTAATTGCCGGCTCTGGTGGCAAGCGCGGGATCGAGGTAGATGGTCCCCAGCATGACGGCGATCACCGCCACCAGAAAAAGGGGATTGTTGAGAAAAGCCATGGAAGTATCGGTCACATGAGAGGTAAAGAGGGTGATCGTCAGCGTGATACCGCCCAAAATCGAAAGCGCGCTGCGGTAGATCACCTCAAAATTATTGATGACATGATAAAGTCCCCAGCCGCCCGAATTTTGGTGCTGCTCGATGCGGGCGAGCAGCTCATGGGTGTCGGCGTTATCCAGCGCGGGAAAATCCAGCCGCATCATCTTTTCATCGAAAATGCGCTGTACCTTGAAATACTGTCCGGCGGTGACGGCGTTTTTCCACCGCATCAGCAGGGAGGAGATCAAAAAAACGGCGGCGGCGGAGAGGAGGACCAGCCAGATCCACATCCTGATCCGCGCCGGATCGCGGTTCCCCGCGATCTCACTGACCAGCTGTGCCGACAGCCAGATTTCCAGATAGGGGTTTAAGGCGCTCCAGGTGGACTGGATCAGGGTGGACGCCATCATGCCGGGATAGCGGCTGCAAAGAAGCCGCACACCCCGCAGATTGAGGGAAAACGCTTCCCGCCAGCTTGGATTTTCCATGTCCTTTTGCTTTTTAACCTTCGCCATCTTCCGCGCCCCCTTCCCGATAATATTTGCTTTGCACCTCAAACAGCCTGGCATAGCTGCCGCCCTTTTGCAGCAGCTCGGCGTGGGTGCCTTCCTCGGCGATCCTGTGATTTTCCAGCAGCAGGATACGGTCGCAGAACCGGGTGGAAGCCAGCCGGTGAGAGATATAGATCGCCGTGCGTCCGGCAGTCATCTCATCGTATTTTTGGTACATATCCGCCTCGGCAATCGGGTCGAGAGCGGCAGTCGGCTCGTCTAAAATCAGCACCGGCGCGTTTTTATAAAGGGCGCGCGCCAGCATCAGCCGCTGGGTCTCGCCGCCCGAGAGCATCACCGCTTCGGGATAGACCGACCGATCCAGCAGAGTGTCGTACCGGTCGGGAAACGCGTTTATCTTTTCGTCCAGTCCCGCTTCGGCAACACATTCTTTCATTCGGCTTTCGTCATACCCCGTTTCCAGTTGGGTCACATTGGTCGCCACGGTATCGGCAAGGAGAGAAAAGCTCTGGAACACGGCGGCGAACAGCCCGTAATAATCCTGCCGGTTATACTGCCGGATATCCTCCCCGTTTAACAGCACCTGACCCTCGGTGGGGTCGTAAAAGCCGCAGAGCAGCTTTACCAGTGTGGTTTTTCCCGCGCCGTTTAGTCCCACCACCGCCAGCTTCTCGCCGGAACGAATGGTGAGATCGATATGGGACAGGGTGTCCTCCTCCGCTTCGGGATACCGGAACGAGACGTCCCGCAGCCGCAGTTCATACTCCGCCGCCGGATCGGGTGAAAGGGGCTTTCCTTCCTCAAACAAAAACGGTTCGGGATAATCGAGATATTCCCGCAGGGTGGAGAGATCAAGGCTCTGCTGCCGCAGATTATTGATGGTATTGAAAATGCCGTTGACCCGTCCCGCAAAATTCCCCATCACCGAAAAATAAAGCAGGAATGCGGACGCGGTCATGCCGTCATGGATCACCGCGTGGAATAAAAAGATGTAAACGATCCCGTTGCGGAGGAATACCAGCACCACATCGGCAAGATTGGCAAGGAGGTTCATGTTCTCCACCCGCTTCTGGAAGCCGATATAGGCGCGCATCGCCTTTTCGAGCAGCTCCTCGAGCCAATCCCGCAGTCCGAAGATGCGGATATCCTTGGCGGCAACGCTGTCCCGTGATTTATCGCTTATGTACCACATCTTCTGCTCATGCTCCGCCACCTCGTCCCGATGGCGGAAGGAGTAGCCGTTTGTCCACCGGTGGGCGGAAAAGCCCGCCAGCGCGGTCAGAACGACCACCAATGCGATCCAGGGCTGGAGGGTGGAGAGCAGAGCCAGATAGACTGCAAAGCCCAGTATATTCTGCAAAAAATTCTGGAGCGTACCCCAAATTGCCTCTCCCGCAGAGCCGTTACTCTGCAGCGCGACCTTTGCCCGCGTATGGAGCCGGTTGAACTCCTTATCCCCCAGATTGGGGTAGGAGGTCGTTGTCGCTTTATGGCTGACAAAATAGTACAAGATACCGCGGAGGGTGATCTTCCCGTACATCTGATTAGTGAAGATATAGTCTGTCAGCGCGTTTAGGAGCATGGTCATGCCAATAAAGAACAAAATCACCCCGATCAGTCGGGAAAAGGGCGCGTGCTGTTCCACCTGCGCCAGAATGGCAGGCGACAGATACACGCCGACAAGCCCGCTGATTACCCCCAGCACCGCCTGTACGGTACAGAGGATCGGCACCTTCTTTTCTTTTTCTTTCCATGCGAGCTTTAGCATGAAGCCGATATTCTGAAAAACATTGTATTTCGGCTTCGGCGGTTTTTCTTTTTTCTGTTTTGGCATCACTGCCTCCTTCATGACGGTGAGCGTCACACCGTCCTTTTTATTGTGGTTTTGGATTTTGCCTTGTGCTTTTTGAATCCCTCCACCGCGCTTTAGCGCGGTCCCCCTCCCTTTGACAAGGGAGGCACTGGCGACCATACAAGTTTTGATAAAAAATTTTAATAAAACAGGCTAACGGAAGATTTCACTTATTTTCACTTACCCCATTTCAACCCACCATGTTGCCGTCTTTGTCAAGACCTCCCTTGTCAAAGGGAGGGGGGCAGGTTATCATATGAAGTGCAACACCCTATAAAAAAACAAGGGA
>CANQKG010000008.1 GCA_947624425.1 uncultured Clostridia bacterium
CCACCGCTTTTTTGGTCTCGATATCGTCGGAGGGCTGAATCACCGTCATGCCGGGAATGGTGCGCATCAGCGCGATATCCTCGTTGCACTGGTGGGTAGCGCCGTCCTCCCCGACCGAAACGCCGGCGTGGGTCGCGCCGATCTTGACATTCAGGTGAGGATAGCCGATCGAATTGCGGATGATCTCATAGGCGCGCCCTGCCGCAAACATGGCAAAGCTGGAGGCAAAGGGAATTTTCCCGCACGCCGCCAATCCCGCCGCGATCCCCATCATATTCATCTCGGCAATGCCGCAGTCGATAAACCGGTCGGGATAACGCTTCCGGAACCACTCGGTCTTGGTCGCGGCGGCAAGGTCAGCGTCCAGCACGACAAGATCGGGATATTTTTCGCCCAGCTCCGCCAGCGCTTCGCCATAGCTTTGCCGGGTTGCAACCTTTTTCACTTCAGCCATGCCTATCCCTCCAATTCTGCCAATGCGGCGGTCAGCTCTGCCATGGCGCGCTTATAGTCTTCCTCTTTCGGGGCAACGCCGTGCCAGTCCACTTCATTCTCCATATAGGTAACACCCTTTCCCTTGGTGCTTTCCTGCACGATCACCGTCGGGCGGTCGGTCACTTTGTCCGCTTCGAGGAAGGCGGCTTCGAGGCTGTCAAAATCATGCGCGTCGGCGGTCACGGTATGCCAGCCGAAGCCCGCAAATGCCGCGGCAATATCGGGCAGGGCGCAGACCTCCTCATTTGTGCCGTCGATCTGCAGACCGTTATGGTCTACCACCGCGACAAGCGGCAGCTTCCGATGACCGGCAAACATCGCCGCTTCCCACACCTGTCCTTCTTCGATCTCGCCGTCGCCCAAAATCACATAGGTGCGATAGTTCTGTCCGTTTAACCGTGCCGCCATTGCCATTCCGCAGGCGGCGGAAATTCCCTGTGCCAGCGAACCGCTGGACATATCCACCCCGGGAATATGCTTCATATCGGGGTGTCCCTGCAGACGGCTGCCGAGATGCCGGAGCGTTTTTAACTCCTCAGTCGGGAAAAAGCCCACCTCCGCGAGGGTGGCGTAAAGCGCGGGTGCGGCGTGACCTTTGGAAAGCACCAGCCGATCCCGATCCGCCCAATCCGGCTCATCCACCCGGTACCGCAGCCTTTGGCTGTAAAGATAGGTCAGCGTATCGGCAATCGAAAGGGAGCCGCCGGGATGTCCCGATTTGGCGTGGTACACCCCTTCGATGATCCCCATTCGCACCTTGACCGCCATGATTTGAAGTGTCCGCTTTGTCTCATGATCCATCTGCTTCATCGTCCTTTCTGTTTGACCGTCTTTGCAAGCTCCGCCACCACTGCGGCAACGGCGCTTTCATCATTGCTCCCAGTCACGCGATCCGCCGAAAGCCGCACTTTCGGCAGTGCGTTTGCGACCGCGTAGCCGGTACCGGCATAGCGCAGCATATCAATATCGTTTTCCTGATCGCCGATTGCGACAATCTTCTCCCTATCAAAGCCGAACCGTTCTGCCAATGCCCGCAGCGCCGCGCCTTTGGAGGCGCTTTGAGGGAGCATTTCATAATACACGTCGCTCGACTGTGTAAAGTACACGCCGCTGCAGCCCATATTCTGCACGCCGGTCTTGAATTCTTCCATATCGGCCGGGTCCATGCCGAACAGCACCTTATACCAATCCTCCGGCACCTCGGAAAGGGGACAGAGGATCATCTCCACATGCTCAAACAGCTTTCTCTGCTGTACCAGCACCGGGTGATCCTGCGGCACAAAAAAATCCTCGCCCGACAAAATCTCCACCCCGACCTGCGGGAATGCCGCCATGATCCGCTTTATATCCTCCCGTATGCCGGGCGGGAGGGTGACGCTCCACAGCACCTCATTGGTGCGATAGTCATACAGTGCGCTGCCGTTATATAAAATCGCGGGCAGGCGGCAGGCAAGCTGCTCCAGATAGGGCATGGCGGACTGGATCGCCCGCCCCGTTGCCACAACGAAGCTGCCGCCCTCCTCCCGAAAATACCGGATCGCTTCCCGGTTTTCGGGGCTGATTTGTTTTTTGCTGTCCAGCAGAGTGCCGTCCAGATCGGACGCCAGCAGCATACCGGAAAAGAGTTTTTCCATCTGTCCTCCTACTCAGGCCGCAGGCTGTTTAGAAATTCCAGAAATACCGGCGGCGGATCGGCGTGAAACGCCAGATACTCCCCCGTGATCGGGTGATGAAAGCCCAGATCGGCAGCGTGGAGACACTGCCCGCCAAGACGGGTGATACATTTTTTCGGCCCGTAGACCGGATCGCCCGCCACCGGATGCCCGATCTGCGCCATATGCACCCGAATCTGATGGGTGCGTCCGGTTTCCAAGCGGGCGCGGATATGGGTAAAGCCCTGGTACCGCCCGATCACCGAGATATGGGTCACTGCCGGTTTCCCGTCAACGCGCACCGCCATTTCCTTCCTTCTGACCGGGTGCCGCCCGATTGGAAAGGATATGGTTTGTTCTTCCTCCCGCAGTCTGCCGTACACCACCGCCTCATAACAGCGGGTGATGGTGTGCGCCGCGATCTGCTCCGCCAGTCCGCGGTGCGCCGCGTCGTTCTTTGCGACCACCAGCAGACCGCTTGTATCCTTATCGATCCGGTGTACGATACCGGGACGCAGCACGCCGCCGATCCCCGACAGCTTTCCCGCGCAATGGTACAAAAGCGCGTTGACCAGCGTACCGTCCGGATTGCCCGCCGCAGGATGTACCACCATCCCTTTGGGCTTATTGACCACCAAAAGCGCATCGTCCTCATAACGGATATCGAGCGGGATATCCTGCGGCTGGGCGGCTTCCTCGGTCGGAGGCGGCAGATGCACCGTGATCTCCTCGCCGCCGCGCAGACGGTGGCTCTTGGGAAACGGTCTGCCCTTTTGGGATACCTCCCCCGCTTCCAGCAGCCGCTGGACGGCGGCGCGGGAAAGCTCCGGCATCACGCCGGCAAGCCAGCTATCCAGCCGCTGACCCGCCGCTTCGGGCGGTACAAGAAAGACCGTGGTATTCATTCCGCCTCTTCCGGCGCGGTTTCCACCGCCGGTTCCGAAGCGGTTTCCTCCGCCGGTTCCGAAGCGGCTTCCCCCGCCGGTTCCGAAGCGGCTTCCCCCGCCGGTTCCGGTTTCGGCAAACGGTCGCCCAGCAGCAGATAGAGGATCATCAAAATCACGCCGCAGACCACGCAGATATCGGCAAAATTGAAAATCGCAAAACGCACGACCCGCACGTCAATAAAGTCGATCACCATGCCGTGTATGATCCGGTCGAGCAGGTTGCCGAAGCCGCCTGCCAAAATCAGCGCATAGGCGGTCAGCATCATGCCGCTGCGGGGCTTTTTGCGCAGAAACAGGTAAACAAGCATACCCGCTAAGATAAGCGCCGTCACCCCGATCAGCCAGAACCGCTGTCCCTGCAGGATACTAAACGCCGCGCCCCTGTTCTCCTGATAGGTCAAATGAAGCGCCTGAAAAATGATCGGAATGGTATCCACCGTTTTCAGATAGGTCTTTGCCAGCCATTTCGTCCACTGATCCACAAAGACCAGCAAAACCGACGCGGCAAGGCAGGCGGCGATCTTGATCCCTTCCTTTCGATTCAAGGGAAAACCTCCTCACAAATATCACAAAAGATTGCGGGCGGTACACGCCCGCAATCTTTTCCTGTTACGATTCCAATACCGATGCACAGCGCGCGCAAAGGTGCGGATGCGCTTGATTTTCCCCGACCGTTTGGTCGTAGGTCCAGCATCTTTCGCATTTTTCACCCTCTGCGCGGGTGACCGAGATCGAAAGCCCTTCCATATCGCCCACAAAATCACCCGTGCCGTCCGATACCGCCAGCCCGGACACCAGACAGGCATGCCGGATATCCCCGGCATTTGTCCGGCAGAAGTCCGCCAGCTCGCCCGCGGCATGAAGGGTGACAAACGCTTCGAGCGGTTTGCCGATCAGCTTTTCGTTCCGCTTTTCCTCCAGCGCTTTATTGACCTCCTCGCGCAGCTGCATCACCGTTTCCCATTTGGCGGTCTGCTCTGCACTCAGCAGCATATCCGCCGGTTTCGGCATCTCGTTGAGCAGTACCGAGGTCAGATCGTCCGCCTTGCCGTGCGGCATCGCCTTCCAGATCTCATCGGAGGTGAATGCCAAGATCGGCGCGACCAGACGGGTCATGCCGTTGAGGATCCGGTACATCACCGTCTGCGCGGCACGACGGGAAACGCTGTCCGCCTTGTCACAGTAGGTGCGGTCCTTGCTGACGTCCAGATAGAAATTGGAAAGCTCCACCACGCAGAAATTCCGGATCGCATGATAGACAAGGTGGAAGTCAAACGCATCGTATGCCGCCAGCGCCTTTTCGGTCATGCGGTGGAACCGATCCAGCAAAAACCGGTCGATCTCAAAAAGACGGTCATCGGGAAGCAGATCGGTATCGGGATCAAAGTCATAGAGATTGCTCATCAAAAAGCGGGCGGTGTTCCGAATCTTCCGGTACCCCTCCGAAAGCTGTTTGAGGATATCGGGCGAGATGCGGATGTCGGCATGGTAATCGGAGGACGCCACCCACAGGCGGAGGATATCCGCGCCGTACTGCTTGATGATGTCCGCCGGCAAAATCCCGTTCCCCAGCGATTTGTGCATCTGCCGTCCTTCGCCGTCCACCACCCAGCCGTGGGTGCAGACCGCACGATAGGGCGCTGTGCCCTTCCATGCCACCGAGGTCAACAGCGACGACTGGAACCAGCCGCGATACTGATCCGCACCCTCCAGATAGAGGTCAGCAGGAGAGCCGAGTTCAGGACGCTGATCCATGACCGCGGCATGGGTCACGCCGCTGTCGAACCAGACGTCCATGATGTCCTTTTCCTTGGTAAAGGAGGTGCAGCCGCATTCACAGGCAAAGCCCTCCGGCAAAAAGTCTGCCGGATCCTCGGTATACCAGCTGTCCGAGCCTTTTTCCCGAAACAGCTTGGCGATCGCGGCGATCGACTCATCATTGATGATCGGCTTGCCGCAGTCCTTACAGTAAACGATCGGAATGGGTACGCCCCAGGTACGCTGACGGGAGATACACCAGTCGCTCCGGTCACGCACCATATTGGAGATCCGTCCCTCGCCCCATTCGGGGATCCATTTTACGCCGGCAATGGCGTTGAGCGCGTCCTCCTTGAAGCTCTCCACCGAGCAGAACCACTGCTCGGTCGCGCGGAACAGCACCGGCTTTTTACAGCGCCAGCAATGAGGATACTGGTGAACGATCTTCTGGAGTGCGAAAAGATGCCCCGATTCCTCCAGCGCTTTTGCAATCGCGCGGTTTGCCTCCTCGGTGGTCAGCCTCGCAAAGGGACCCGCTTCCTCGGTCATCCGACCCGAAGCGTCCACCGGCACGACAATGGGGATCTCGGGATAGTTTTTGCAGATCTCAAAGTCCTCCACACCGTGGCCGGGCGCGGTATGCACACAGCCGGTGCCGGACTCCAGGGTCACATGGTCGCCGACGATGACCAGCGACTCCCGCTCCATGAACGGGTGCGCCACCTTCATATACTCCAGCTCCGCGCCGTCAAACTCGCCGACCGTTTCATACTCGGTAATGCCCGCCGCCTCCATGGTGGGAGCGACCAGCTCACAGGCGATCACATACGCCTCGCCGTTTGCCTTGACCAGCGTATACCGGTACCGCGGCCCCAGACAGATGGCAAGGTTTGCGGGCAGCGTCCAGGTGGTGGTCGTCCAGATCACAAAATACACATCGGACGGCTTGACCCCGAACTGCGCGAAAAAGCCCTTATCATCGGTCACCTGAAACTTGACATAGATAGAATGGCAGGGATCGTTTTCATACTCGATCTCAGCCTCCGCCAGCGCGGTGCCGCAGTCGCTGCACCAATAGACCGGCTTGAGCCCCTTATAGATGAAGTTGCGCTTCGCCATCGCGCCGAATACCTCGATCTGGGTCGCCTCAAACTCCTTTTTGAGTGTCAGATAGGGATTCTCAAAGTCGCCGATGACGCCCAGCCGCTCAAACTGGGCGCGCTGATCCGCCACACAGCTGAGCGCAAACTCACGGCAGCGGCGGCGCAATTCGACCGGGGAAAGACCCGCCTGATCCGCGCCGAGCGATTTTAAGGTTTTCAGCTCGATCGGCAGACCGTGGGTGTCCCAGCCCGGCACATAGGGAGCCTGGTACCCCGTCATATTCTTTTCCTTGACGATAATGTCCTTCAACACCTTATTGAGCGCCGTGCCAAGGTGGATATCACCGTTGGCATAGGGCGGCCCGTCATGGAGAATGTAGCGGGGCTTCCCCTCGTTTTTCTTCATCAGCTTGCCGTACACATCGTCTTTCTGCATCCCGGCAAGCATCTCCGGCTCCCGTTTCGGGAGATTGCCGCGCATCGGAAATTCGGTGCGCGGCAGATTCAGCGTTTCGTTATAATCCTGCGGCATAAGAAAAAGCGCCTTTCTCGTTAAAATATGATGTTATTCTACCGTAAAATGCGGATGGATCGCCTCGTCGTCCGCACTGCTGGAGGAATAGATCGTCTCCTGCTCGGGTGCGGGCTCCGGCTCTTCCTCCGGTACCGGAAGTCCGTTCAGCAATGCCATCTGCTTCTCTAAAATCGCAATCGACTCCGCCTTGCAGGAGGCAATCTTCTCCTGCAGCGCGGTAAGCTCCGCTTTTTTGGCGTTGATTTGCGCCGTGATATCGGCTGTCTGCGCCTGCGCCTGCTTTCTCGCATCGCCCAGCACCTGCTCGCTTTCCTTTTTCGCGTCCGCCACCAGTGCGTCCGCCTTTGCGCGGGCGTCCGAAACGGTATGCGCCGCCAGCTTCTGCGCCTCGATCAGCGTGTTTTTCAGCCCGTCCTCATAGCCGCGGTATTCCGCAACTTTTTCGGCAAGCGCCACCATCTTCGGCTGCTGTTCGGCAAGCTGCCGTTCCAGAGACTCCACATGATCCGCGACTTCATTTAAAAAATGATGTACTTCCTCGATGCTGTAACCCCGCGCCGCTTTCCCGAAGCTGAGGTTCCGCAGTGTGCTGCTGTCAAAATTCATCACGATATCCTCCTCAAATATAATGTTCCAAGGTGAGAAACAGTCTGCCCTTTTTGGTGGGACGGGGTTCGCCGGTCAGCCGGAACTTTCCGCTCCCCCGCACCGTCAGAATATCCCCCGCCGTCAGCGGGTGAGAAACCGATATCTGCGGCAGATGATTGACCGAAACCAGACCGCTTTTAATCAGTCCCGCCGCCTTTTCCCGGCTGACGCCCGCCGCAAGGGCGGTCACGCAGTCCAGCCGCAGAGAGGCCACCACACCCCCGACCGGCTCGGTTTTTGCCTGCGGCAGATCGGTGAGCGGAAAGGAAAGCAGCTCCCCGCGCACCCCCACTCTGCCGACCTTTTCGACGGTGAGCAGTTCCTGCAAATGCGCCTGATGCACCAGCACGGTCGCCATGCCCGGGCGTATGAGGATGTCCCCCAGCGTTTCCCGCTTTCTGCCCTGTGCAAGCAGTGCGCCCAGAAAATCCCGATGGGTCAGTTCGTCCTGTTTTCGGTATGAAAAACCGACAGCCGCGATCGGAAATTCTTCTTCCTGCGCGGCCCGGTCGGGCGGAAAAGCGCCCAGTATCGTTCGCTCCGCCGACGGATACCCGCCCCAGAAGCGAAAAATCTCACGGTCTGTCCCCTGCATGGCTGCCTCCAGCAGCGCCCGCTCCCTTTCGTTTAGAAAAAAGGTGAACCGGGTCTGATACCGCCGGGCGGCATACCGCAGATCGGACAGGCGGGATAACAGCCTTTCTTCCTCCGACTGCACGAAATCAGAGATAGACGCCGTTGTTTTCCAGTTCGTCCAGCAGATCGCCCATGATCCCCACATTGTACGGGGTGATGATGAAGGTGCTGTTTGCCACCCGCTTGATCTGCCCGTTGTTGGCATAGGCAACGCCGCTCAAAAAGTCCACCAGCCGTCTGGCAATATCCTTCGGCGCGGACTCTAAGTTCAGCACCACCGTCCGCTTCGCGTTGAGATGATCGGCGATCGAGCTGGCGTCCTCATAGACCTCCGGCTTGACCAGAACCACCTGAAGCTGTGTGGTGGCGTGAATATTGACCACCTTGTTCCGCTTGGAAGAGCGGTCCTGCTGTTCGTAATCAAACGCCTCCTGCGGCTGGTTGGGCGCTTCCTCCGCGTAGCCCTCCAGCTCCTCGTCGAAATCGTCTCCGGCGCCCAGAAGATCCTTGAACTTATCCATGAATCCCATCACTGTAACCTCCTTTATTTTCTGCTTCCAAACAGACCCGTGCCGATCCGCACCAGCGTGGATCCGTATTGAATGGCTTCTTTGTAGTCCTGCGACATTCCCATCGACAGGGTACTCATGTATACATTATCCACCTTTTTCGACGAAATGTCAATAAAAAGCTCCTGCATTTTTGCAAAATAGTACGCGGCATTTTCCTGCGGCGGAATTGCCATCAGTCCCTCGACCCGCAAACCGGGCAGAGCGGCCGCCCGCTCCAGCAGTTCGGGCAGCACCTCGGGCAGCACGCCGCTTTTTGTTTCCTGCCTGCCGATATTGATCTCCAGCAGGATCGGGGTAACAAGCCCTTTCTTCTGCGAAACGCGGTCGATCTCCTCCGCCAGATGAATGCTGTCCACCGACTGGATCATCTCCACCGCGCCGACGATCTGCCGCACCTTATTGGTCTGAAGATGCCCGATAAAATGCACCTCATGAGGACTTAGGTACTCCTCCCGCTTGGAGAAAAACTCCTGCACCCGGTTTTCCCCGAGCAGGGTGATCCCCTCCCCGATCGCCGTATTGACGTCCTGCGGCGATACCGTTTTGGTCACCGCCATCAGACGGATCGTATCGGACTGCCGCCCGGCGCGATCCGCCGCCTCTGCAATTCCCTGCCGCACGGCGGCAATGCTCTGCCGCAGCGCATCGGCGCGCGTGTTATCCGGACTGTCCGGAATCGGCCTGTTCAGCTTCATCGAGATTCTTCCCCTTCACGATCACATCGTCATATTCCTGCAAAAAGCCGGGCTCCGTTTCGGCGGAGTGAATGCGGGAGATCACAACGTCCTCCGATTCGTATACCACATCCACCTGCTTAAACTGCACCTTGCTGTTTGTATACACATACACGCCCTTGACCCCGTTTTGCACCCGAACGGCTTCCTTGCTGACCGACAGCCCCTCATGCTCCGCCAGGCAGACCGTCGCCGAGCGGTCCCGGATTCCCGAG
Source organism: uncultured Clostridia bacterium (assembly GCA_947624425.1). Classification (GTDB taxonomy): domain Bacteria; phylum Bacillota; class Clostridia; order Oscillospirales; family Ruminococcaceae; genus CANQKG01. Next base: position 9,296 of record CANQKG010000008.1, read on the forward strand.
ATCTCCTCCGACATATAGTCGCTGGTCAGAATGACAAGTCCTTCTTCCAGATCGGCATTATAGTCGGCGCTTGCCACGGTAAAGGGGATCTGCTGCGCACCCAGTGCGGGGAACTGCACCCCCACCGTGCTGCCGACCGCCACCCGCCGGATCACATCCATCGGCAGGACGCCGGCATAATACCAGTCATACGAGACGATCACCTTGCCGATCGCGGCGGGATCGCCGCTCACATCACTGCGGTCGATCAGCCCGCGCAGATCTTCGGCCGTCAGGCTGTCGATCATATCGGTGGAAAGGAGCGTTTCAAACCCGTCGGTGGAGTTGACAAAGTAGCCCGAGGCCGGCGTGCGGATCGACTGGAGCGGCGATGCGGCCGTAAGCTCCGCGATCCGGCTTTGCAGCAGGGCGATCCGGTCGGACGGATTGCCGGCCGTGCCGAATATCTGCTTTCGGGTCTGGATGGACTGGAGCATCGACAGCCGCAGTTCATCGCTTTGAGCGGCACTTCCGTTTGCCGCCATTTCGGACAGCGAAAGCTGCAATGTATGGATCCGCCGCAGGATATCGTCCGGCTGTACCGATTGGAGCGTTTCGGTGTTCTGACCGGCGATCAGCATATCCAGCTCCTTTTGGAGCCGCTGTGCCATGATCCGGTCGGCCGCCGCCTGCTGATCCGCATAGACGGCCGCAACCTCCGAATCCTTGGATATCTTGGTGCCGTTATCGTAAAGATAGCAGATCGCGCCGCCTGCCTCATTCTGGATCGGCACCTCGTCCCGAATCGGCAGACCCTCCACCCGAATCGTATCCTGCACCGAAACACGGGTCGCCGTTTCGGTCTGATAGGGACGATAGACCGAAGCGTAGACCTGATAGGCAAGGTAGAGGATCAGGCAGACCGACAGCGGGATCAAAAGCCAGCGAAATCTGCTTTTTTTCTTTTTTTCCATCTGTATAACCTCTTGACTTCCGTTGCGTTTCACACTGTGTCATCAAGTTAGTATATGGTATCATATTCGCTCACAGATATTATACCATGAACGCAGTGAATGGTATTTGCCATCCAAAGCCGGTTGCCGTGCAGCGCAAAGCGCAAACGGCGAGGTAGTAGCAATCAAAAGTATAATATCCACCTTGTGGATATTATACCATAGACCCGTCGGTTTGTCACCCCCGAAACGGGAAAGATTTTGTAAACAATTTCCGCCGCTTTTGTGAAAAAGCGGCGGAACGCAAAAGCAGGGATATGTGATTTTGAATCCCACCACCGCGCTTTAGCGCGGTTCCCTGCCTCTTGCAGTTTCGGGTTTTGCTTATGCGGTTTGGAATCCCACCACCGCGCGAGCGCGGTCCCCCTCCCTTTCACAAGGGAGGTCTTGACAAAGACGGCAGCGTGGTGTGGATTGAAATGAGATAAGCGAAAATAAAAAGCATTTTCCGGCGGCTCGTCCCGTCTAATCTTTTGTCAGCATACTTTGCTAAAATTTCTATCAAAACTTGCTTGTTCGCCAGAGCCTCCCTTGTGAAAGGGAGGGGGATCGCGAAGCGGTGGAGGGATTCAAAAAGGGCAGGCATTTTGCCTGCCCTTTTGATGTTAGTTTACGCCAGCCCCACTGCGATGCGGAGGGCGGCGAGTGCGTCGGTCACGGTTACGCCGTTCATGCCGTCTATATCGGCGTTGTCGACCGGAGTACTCAGTCCTACCGCCATACGGAGGATCGCCAGCGCGTCGGTAACGCTCACCGTGCCGTCCCCGTCGATGTCACCGAGAACGGCGGGTTTCTCTGCTTTCTTCAATGCCGCGACCGCGTCTTCGATCGCTTTCGCCATGGCGTCGACCTTCGCCTGTTCGGTGATCGGCAGATCGCGCTCTACTGCTGCGACTGCGTCCTTTACCGCCTGCGCCGTCTCGGCGGTATAACCGGATAAGTCCTCCGGCACTTTCGCGAGCGCCGCGTCCACCGCCGTATAATCGGCAGGCATGATTTTTGCTTCCAGTAGATATTGACTGAAGTGGTCGGTCACAAATACCACATAGCCGTTTTGCACGGTCGCGTTCATATCGGTGCGGCTGCCGTCCGCCTCGATTCGGTAAACGGCAATATTCTTATCCCTCATGCTTTCCGGCAGCGGGATCTTCACCGTCACCTCGCCGGTCGGCTGGATCGGCTGTCCGTTTTGGGTCAAAGTGATCTCATAGGTTGCAGTATCCTCACCGCTTGCCGTCTGCTTTGCGGTGAGCGTTGCTCCCTCCGGTATCGCTTCCTCCGCTCCCTGCACCACGATACCGGTGGTATCATCGGAAAGCTGCGGCAATGCCGTAAAGGGAATATTGTTTTCTGCCGCATAGTGTTCAGCCTCGCTTCCGGCATAGCCGTAAATAGTGAGATCTTTGCAACCCGAAAAAGCATCATATCCAATCAAAATCTCGTTGTCGGGAATGATGACAGAAGTAAGACCGGTGCAGTCTATAAAGGCAAACGAGCCGATTACAGTCACACTATTGGGAATATCAATTGAGGTGAGCCTAGCGCAGCCTAAAAAGGCAGAAGCACCAATTGTGGTCACGCTGTCTCCGATAATAACTGAAGTAAGCTCTACGCAATCTTCAAAGGCATTCATGCCAATATAGGTCACGCTGTCTGGAATATCGACTGAGGTGAGCCGTGCGCAATCCCAAAAAGCAGAATCTGCAATCGTCTTTGTTCCCGGGCGAATGGAGTATGCAGCGGGAAGTTCATCTTCTTTTGCTTCAATCAGATGATTGCCAATATATAATACTCCGTTTTCCCAGTTTGCCGAGTTATTATAATATCCTGTATTAAAAAAGGCCATAGCGCCAATCGTGGTCACGCTGTCGGGAATGGTCACCAAGGCCAGTCGGGTGCAATAAGCAAAGGCTTCATTGCCAATTGCGGTTACGCTGTCGGGAATATGGATCGAGGCAAGACTAGTGCAGTCGGTAAAGGTACCCCAGCCAATCTCGGTTATGCTGTTCGGGAGGGTGACAGAAGTAAGCCCGGTGCAGTCTAAGAAGGCATAATCCCCAATCTCAGTCACGTTGTCCGGAATGGTGACAGAAGTAAGTCCGACACAGATCTCAAAAGCATTATCGCCGATTGTGGTCACACTGTCAGGAATGGTATAACTACCCGATCTGCCAATAGCATATTGAAGTAATTCTGTTTGATTTTTATTAAATAAAACGCCGTCTTTGGAACTGTAATTGGGATTATTTTCGTCCACTACAATAGAAGTTAGCCCAGTACAACCGAAAAAAGCAGTACCGCCGTACCAAGCAGAGTCAATCATAGTCACACTGCTTGGGATAATAATAGTGGTAATCTCGGTACAGTTGTAAAAGGCATCATAAGCAATCTCGGTCACGGTGTGACCGTCAAGTGTGCCGGGAATGGTGACTTCTCCGCCGGAGCCTAAGTATTCGGTAATGGTGGCAGTGCCATCGCTGTTGACCGAATATCCGTAATCCCCTGAAGTTTCGGCTGCGGCGGAAAGTGGGGTGAGGGCGCCCCAGACCGAGAGGGTCAGGCAGAGTGAGAGGAAAAACGCTCCTGCCCGTTTAAGTATTTGTTTCATTAGGATCCGTCCTTTCTGTTTCGGCTAATGTCAAAAGGTATACTTTTTGACATTAGCCGGTTGAAAATCAAAAAGTGATAAAGTTTTCAAAAAAGCAGTCAAAAAATCCCGAAAATGCTTGCGTTTACCGCTAATTTGTGGTATGATAAGCGGGAAATACGGCACTATCAAAAAGTATACTTTTTGATAGTGCCGTTTTGCTGTTGTCCGGTGTTGTCTGCGGCTTTTGAATCCCTCCACCGCGCAAAGCGCGGTCCCCCTCCCTTTCACAAGGGAGGTCTTGACAAAGACGGAAACATAGCGGTTGAAAATAGAATAAGTGAAAATAAAAAGCGTTTTCCGGCGGCTCGTCCGGTGAAATCTTCCGTCAACCCACTTTGCTAAAATTTTTATCAAAGTTTCTTTGCTCGCCAGTGCCTCCCTTGTCAAATGGAGGTCTTGACAAAGACGGCGGCTTTGTGGGAAATATGACAAGATGGGTTTTGACAACCGCGCCCGGATTGGTTAGGAAATTTGGCAAAAGCGGTAGTTAGAGGATGCCGGAGGCGGTCACGATGGCGGCGGCCTCCTGTTCCAATGCGGCAAAGCTCTCCCATTCATCGAGAAACAGCCAGCGGATCCGTTTATCCCGTCTGAACCAGGTAAGCTGGCGCTTGGCGTAATGCCTCGTCTCCCGTTTTAGGTCGGCAATCGCTTCCTCCCGGCTTTTTTCGCCCCGGAAATAGCCTGCCAGCTCCTTATACCCGATCGCCTGTGCCGCCGTCGTCATATCCTGACGGGAGAGGTATGCCTCGGCTTCGGCAAACAGTCCCTGTTCCACCATGGCGTCCACCCGCCGGTCGATCCGGCGGTAGAGCTTTTCACGGTCGCGGCAGGTAAGCCCCAGCATACAAAGCCGATAGGGCGAGGGCGCAGACCGGCTTTCTATCTGCCAATCGGTCATGGTGCGGCCGGTCAGCCGGTAGATCTCCAGTCCGCGCAGGATACGGGTGCGATTATTCGGATGAAGGCGGTCGGCAAGCGGAGGGTCGATCGCCCGAAGTTCGTCCAGCAGCGCCTCGCCGCCTTCGGTATCGTACCGTTTTTGCAGCGTGTCGCGCAGTGCGGGATCGTACTCGGCGATTTCCGGCAGTTGAAGATGATCCGCCAGCGCGGAGATATACAGTCCGGTGCCGCCCACCACGATCGGCAGTCTGCCGCGGCGGGCGATCCCGGCGATCGCGCGGCGGGCACCGGTGAGATAATCGGCAAGGGAAAACCGCTTACTCGGCGGCAGAAAATCCATCATATGATGCGGTATACCGCACTGCTCCTCGGCAGTCGGCTTAGCGGTGGCGATCTCCATCCCCTGATACACCTGCATGGAATCGGCGGAGACGATCTCGCCGTTATACCGCCGCGCCAGCGCAATCCCCAATGCCGTTTTTCCCGATGCGGTCGTTCCCGCGATCATCAAAAGCGGTTGCTTCATCGGTAAACTCCTATTGTATTCTTCCGAATTTTTTATCCAGCTCCCGCTTCGACCAGACAAAGATCGCCGGCCGTCCATGCGGGCAGTACCGCACATTGCGGTCATGGTAAACGGTCAGCAGCAAGGCGGCAAGCTCCTTTTCGCTGTGGCTGTGTCCCGCCTTGACCGCCGCCTTACAGGCGACCGAATGGTATAGGTCATCCAGCGCCTGCGGAGAGATATTCCCCTTTTGCAGCAGCAGGTTCTCGGCGATCTCCTCCAGCAAAGCGGGAATATCCCGCCTGTCGAGTATGGCCGGAACCTCACGCACCGATACGCCGTCTTTATCCTTTGCAAGCGCAAAGCCGAGGGAAAGCAGCTGCTCTTTTGCCTGGAGCAGAGCGCCCGCCTCCTCCGGCGAGAGCAGCACCGTGAGCGGGACAAGCAGAACCTGCCGTTCAAGCGGTTCTTGAGAGGACGCCAGTTGATTATACAAAATCCGCTCATGCGCGGCGTGCTTATCCATGACGATCACCTGATCGCCGTATTCCGCCACCACATAGGTGGCAAATAATTCGCCAAGTATCCGAGGCTCCGGGTGATCCGGCTCCGGTTCCGGTTCGGGGCGAGGACGGGAGGCGTTTTGCAAAACCTCCGCCGTCAGATAGCGATAGCCGTTATCCTCGGTCACTTGGGGCTTCGGCAGATCCTCCGGCGTGCTGGCGTGCAGCACAAGGGGCCGCGAATGGCTCGGGACGGCAAACGGCTCCTCCCGCTTGATCCGCGGATGAGTAGGCAGTGGAAGCTGATCCTCCTCCGGCGTTTTTTCGGCGGGCTTTTCGGGGTTCGGCAGTTCATTTTCCCGCAGCAGCGCCGAGCGAAGCCCGAAGCAGACAAGCTCGAACACCTGCCGCTCCGAAGTGAAGCGCACCTCGGTTTTGGCAGGATGGACGTTCACATCCACCTGATCGAGCGGCATGGTGAGAAACAGTACGCAGGAAGGGAATTTGCCGGTCATCATAGCGGCGTGATACCCTTCCTCCAGCGCAATGCCGCAGGTACGGGAGCGGACATACCGCCCGTTGATAAAAAAGTGCTGCATCGAGCGGTTTGCCCGCCCGTGCACCGGATAACAGGCATAGCCCGAAAGCTGCATACCGTGCATCGCATAGGATATCGGAAACAAGGTGGCGGCAAACCGTCTGCCGCAGACGCCGCTGATCGCATGAAGCAGTTCCCCGTCTCCCGACGTGCGGCGTTCCTCCCTATTGTCCCGAATCAGCCGAAAGGCGATCTCGGGATGAGAAAGCGCCAGATGATCCACCACGCCGGCGACCGCGTTTGCCTCCGAAACGGCGCGCTTTAAAAATTTCAGTCGTGCCGGCATATTATAAAACAGATCCCGCACGATGACGGTCGTGCCGTTAGGACAGCCGGTTTCCTCCTGCGATTCGACGATACCGCCCGACAGCAGAAGCCTGCTTCCGTAGACCGCATCGGCGGTTTTGCTGCACATCTCCACATGAGAAACAGCCGCGATCGAGGCAAGCGCCTCCCCCCGAAAGCCGAGGGTGGCAATATGGCTCAAATCCTCCGCATCGGTCAGCTTGCTGGTGGCATGGCGAAGAAAGGCGGTGGGCATCTGCTCAGCCTCGATCCCACAGCCGTCATCGGTCACGCGGAGATAGCGGATCCCGCCGTCCTTCACCTCGACCGTGATATGGGACGCACCCGCGTCAATGGCATTTTCCACAAGCTCCTTGACGATCGAAGCGGGGCGTTCGATCACCTCGCCCGCCGCGATCAACTCGGACACTTCACGGGGCAAGACCCGGATCGCCATCGGTCATTCCTCCAATTCCCGCTTCCAGCGGTAGATATGATTGAGCGCTTCCAGCGGCGTCAGCACATCGATATGAATAGCCTGCAGCTCCCGCCGCAGCCGGTCATCGGGCGGCAGAGCGGGGTGGGCTTCATCCAAAACGGGACGCGCTTTTAAACCGCCTTGTTCCAATTCCCGCAGAATTTCCTGTGCGCGGGCGACCACCTCATCCGGCACGCCGGCAAGCTGCGCGACCTCGATCCCGTAGCTTCGATCGGCGCCGCCGGGCAGGATTTTCCGCAGAAAGATCACCGTATCATCCCGCTTTTTCACGGCGACATGGTAATTTTGAATCCCCGGCAGTTCGTTTTCCAGCACGGTTAATTCATGATAATGGGTGGCAAAAAGCGTTTTGGCGCGCCGCTCCGGGTGACAGCAAAGATGCTCCAGCACCGCGCGGGCAATGCTCATGCCGTCGTAGGTGGAAGTACCCCGTCCGATCTCGTCCAAAATCACAAGGCTTTGGGGCGTGGCGTGGCGGAGAATATACGCCACCTCGTTCATTTCCACCATAAAGGTGGATTGTCCGCCGCCTAAATCGTCCGATGCGCCCACCCGGGTAAAAAGCTTGTCGATAATCGGCATGACCGCGCTTGACGCGGGAACAAAGCTCCCCATCTGGGTCATGATGGCGATCAGCGCGATCTGCCGCATATAGGTGGATTTCCCCGCCATATTGGGACCGGTCAGCAAAATCATCGGCGTTTGATCGTCCATCGCCGTATCGTTCGGGACAAACAGCTCGTCCCTCGACATCTTTTCCACAACCGGATGGCGGCCGTCCTTGATCTCCAGTCTGCCGTCCTCCGACAGTTTTGGGCAGACATACCGGTTTTCCTCGGCGATCACCGCAAAGGCACAGAGCATATCGAGATATGCCACTGCCGTGGCGGTATTCTGGATCAGCCGCAGGCGATCCGCCACAAAGCGGCGAAGCTCCTCAAAAATGCCCTGCTCCATCGCCACAATTTTCTCGCCGGCATAGAGTACCCTTGATTCCAATTCCTTCAATTCCTCGGTGATGAACCGTTCGGCATTCACCAACGTTTGCTTTCTTATGTAGGCGTCCGGCACCTGATCGAGATAGGAACGGGTGATCTCGATATAATATCCGAACACCCGGTTGTACCCGATCTTCAGCGTTTTGATTCCGGTTTTCTCCCGCTCCCGCTCCTCGATCTCACGGATCACCGCCTTGGTATCGGTCGAAAGCCTTCTCAGCTCGTCTAATTCGGCATGAAAGCCGTCCCGGATCACCGCGCCGTCCTTGAGGGAAACGGGCGGCTCGTCCACCACGGCGTTATCGATCAGCGCGGCGACATCCTCCATCGGGTCCATACGACCGGCAAGCTCCTGCAAAAGCGGCGCGTGAAGTGCGCCGGTCAGCGCTTTGATCTTCGGCATACGCCGAGCGGTATAGCTCAGGGATTTTAGCTCCCGCGGATTGACCGAGCCGTACACCACGCGGGTCATCAGCCGCTCCATATCATACACGGCGGTCAGCGCCTCGGTCAATTCCTCCCGCTTCATTGGCTCGTCCAGCAAAGCCTGCACCGCCGCCTGACGGCGGCGTATCTCCTTTGGATCGGTGAGAGGTCTGGTCATGGCACGGCGGAGCAGCCGCTTCCCCATGGCGGTGTTGGTTTTATCCATCACCCAGAGAAGGCTTCCCCGCTTCTCACCGCCCCGCAGCGTTTCGAGCAGCTCCAAATTCCGCCGCGCTGTCGGATCAAGCCCCATATACTGCTCGGCGGCGTCCAGCTGCAAACTACCCAGACGGGCTGCACCGTCCTTGCGGGTCCGTGCAAGGTACCGCAGCAGACCCGAAAGCGCCGCCGCCGCAAGCGGGCGATCGATCAGCAGCTTCGCCGCATCGCCGAACCGGGAAGCGATCCCCGTTTGGTCGGGCGCAAAGTCACTTTCCTCCA
>CANQKG010000009.1 GCA_947624425.1 uncultured Clostridia bacterium
CCGGGCTATGAGATTGTTGCAATCAACGATCTGACCGATCCGAAGATGCTGGCACATCTGCTGAAGTACGATACCGCTCAGGGCGGATATGCCGGACACATCGGCGAAGGCAAGCATACCGTTGAGGCCGGCGAGGACAACATCGTTGTCGACGGTAAGAAGATCACCATCTATAAAGAGGCTGACGCTTCCAAGCTCCCGTGGGGAGAGCTTGATGTAGATGTGGTTCTGGAATGCACCGGCTTCTACACCAAGAAATCCAAGGCACAGGCTCATATCGATGCAGGCGCTAAGAAGGTCGTGATCTCCGCTCCGGCGGGCAATGACCTGCCGACGGTCGTGTTCAGCGTGAATGAGAACACTCTGACCAAGGATGACACCATCATCTCCGCGGCTTCCTGCACCACCAACTGCCTGGCTCCGATGGCGAAGGCGCTCAATGACCTGATTCCCATTAAGAGCGGTATCATGAGCACCATTCATGCCTATACCGGCGACCAGATGATTCTGGACGGTCCGCATAGAAAGGGTGACCTCCGCAGAGCGAGAGCAGGCGCGGCGAACATCGTTCCGAACTCCACCGGTGCTGCCAAGGCGATCGGTCTGGTTATTCCGGAACTCAACGGCAAGCTGATCGGTTCGGCACAGCGTGTGCCGGTTCCCACCGGTTCCACCACCATCCTGACCGCTGTGGTCGAGGGCAAGGTGACTGTGGACGAGATCAATGCCGCGATGAAGAAGGCGGCGGAGGCTTCCAACGGTTCCTATGGTTATAACGAGGATCCGATCGTTTCCTCCGACGTTATCGGCATGACCTACGGCTCGCTGTTCGACGCCACTCAGACCATGGTGATGGAGCTTGACAACGGCACCAGCGAGGTGCAGGTCGTCTCCTGGTACGACAACGAGAATTCCTACACCAGCCAGATGGTTCGCACCATCAAGTATTTCGCAGAGCTGGGCTAAGGCGCTTTGCAAACAGAAAAGAAGTCATGCGATTTTCGCATGACTTCTTTTTATCCACGCGCGGCCTGCGCTTTTATCTCATGTCATGGACAAAGCGGGAAGCGGGCGGTATGTTAAACCCGGCATGAAAAGGAGATGGCAGTTGTGGCAAAGATTTATACCTCGGCAGATCAGCTGATCGGAAGAACGCCGCTGTTGGAGCTGACCCATATCGAAAAGGCGTACGATCTCAAGGCAAAGGTGATTGCCAAGCTGGAATACTTCAATCCCGGCGGCTCGGTGAAGGACCGTGTTGCCAAGGCAATGATCGACGAGGCGGAGAAAAGCGGTCGGCTGCAGCCCGGCTCGGTAATTATTGAGCCGACCAGCGGCAATACCGGTATCGGGCTGGCGGCGGTCGCGGCGGCAAAGGGGTATCGCGTCATCATTGTCATGCCGGAAACGATGTCGGTCGAGCGGCGGCTTCTGATGAAGGCATACGGTGCCGAGCTGGTTTTGACCGAAGGCGCCAAGGGCATGAAGGGCGCAATCGCCAAGGCGGACGAGCTGGCGGCCGAGATCCCCGGCAGCTTGGTTGCGGGACAGTTTGTGAATCCGGCAAATCCTGCCGCACACCGCGCTCATACCGGCCCCGAGATCTATGAGGATACTGACGGTAAGGTGGATATCTTTGTCGCCGGAGTCGGCACAGGCGGCACCGTGACCGGCGTTGGGGAGTATCTCAAAGAGAAAAACCCGAATGTGAAGATCGTTGCGGTGGAGCCGAAGTCCTCCGCCGTGCTTTCCACCGGTGTGGCGGGCAGTCACGCGATACAGGGGATCGGAGCCGGTTTTGTGCCGGAGGTGCTGAATACCGGTATTTACGATGAGGTCATTCCCGTGTCGAATGAGGACGCCTTTGCCGCTGCACAATTGATCGGGAAAAGCGAGGGAATACTGGTCGGCATTTCTTCCGGCGCGGCGGCTCATGCCGCTGTTGAACTTGCTAAGCGTCCCGAAAATGCGGGCAAGAACATCGTGGTGCTGCTGCCCGATACCGGTGAACGGTATCTCTCTACGCCGCAGTTTGTGGAGTAGGATAAACTCCGCCGCCGGTTTCCGGTGACAAAGCTTTCTGGCAAGGAAGGTAGAATATGCAGGATAAGTATGCAAGAACTCGCCTGCTTCTGGGGGAGGCGGGAATGGAAAAGCTGGCGGCCTCCCGTGTTGCAGTATTTGGGCTCGGCGGCGTCGGCAGTTATGCGGTGGAAGCGCTGGTACGCTCCGGTATCGGTGCGATCGATCTGATCGACCATGATACGGTTTGCGAATCGAATATCAACCGCCAGCTTTATGCGACCGAAAAAACAATCGGGCGCTATAAGGTCGATGTGGCAGCAGAGCGGATCAAAGAGATTGACCCAAATATCAAAGTACGGACATATCCTATCTTTTATCTGCCCGAAACAGCCGATCGGTTTGATTTTTCGGAATACGATTATGTGGTGGACGCGATCGACACACTGACCGGAAAGCTTGCGTTGGCAGCACAGGCGGCAGATGCGGGTGTGCCGATCATCAGCTCGATGGGTGCGGGGAATAAGCTTGATCCCACTGCCTTTGAGGTGGCGGATATCTTTGAAACCTCCATTTGTCCGCTGGCACGGGTGATGCGCCGTGAACTGCGGCGGCTGGGGATCACAAGGCTCAAGGTGGTTTATTCCAAGGAGTGTTTCGTTTGTCCCGTCGGTGGCGGGATTGATCGTCGCCGGAGAGGTGATCCGCGATCTGACCGGAGTATAGCGCCTGCTTGAATTTATCCTGCCGATGCGGTATAATAGCGGTATAATAATGGTAATAAAAATGAAAGGGTGGTTTGAGATGAAATCAAAGGTCTATTTTTCAAAGACGATCACGCCCGAAAAGGTGACGGAGCTTTACCGTCTGCTGGGAAAAAGCTTGCCCGGCAAGGTTGCGGTGAAGGTGCATTCGGGCGAGGTGGGGAACCAGAACTTTATCACGCCCGATTTTTGGAAGCCGATGATCGATGCGGTGAACGGCACCTTTGTGGAGTGCAACACCGCCTATGACGGCGGACGGAATACCACCGAAAAGCATCTGAAAACGCTGTCGCTGCACGGCTGGGATCAGGGCTTTCCGGTCGACCTGCTTGACGCCGAGGGACCCGATCTGGAGCTTTCGATCCCGCAGGGGAAAATGATCCGGAAAAACTATGTCGGCAAAAATCTTGCAAAGTACGATTCCATGCTGGTGCTCTCCCACTTCAAGGGCTTTCGATCGGCGTAGCGTCCTCCTACGGCAAGTCCTATATCCACGGCGTGGGTAAGCCGGAGGATTTCTGGACCTCGGATCATGATTCTTTCCTTGCCGCCATGGCGGAAGCCGCGTCCTCTGTCATCTCGTTTTTTGACGGCAACCTTGCCTATATCAATGTGATGAAGAATTTGTCGGTCGACTGCGATTGCTGCGAGGTGGCGGAGGACCCCTGCATGGCGGATATCGGGATCCTTGCCTCGACCGATCCGGTTGCGATCGATCAGGCGTGTCTCGATCTTGTCTATGCCGCCAAGGACGATCCCGGACAGAAGCATTTTCTGGAGCGGGTGGAAAGCCTCAACGGCGCGCATACCATTGAGGTCGCTGCCGAAATAGGGTACGGCTCCCGCGAGTATGAACTGATCACCGTAGAATAGGAGAAAAGCATGAAGGTTTTGATGTTAAACGGCAGTCCGCGCGCCGAAGGGAACGCCACCCTTGCGCTGCGTGAAATGGAGCGGGTGTTCGCGGAAAACGGGGTAGAGGCGGAAACCGTTCGGGTAGGCTCCAAGGATATTCGGGGCTGCGTTGCCTGCGGTTACTGCTTTGAACACGGAGAATGTGCGTTTCACGATACCGTCAATGAAATTGCGCCTAAATTCGAGGAATGTGACGGTCTGGTGGTGGCAAGTCCTGTTTATTATGCGTCCGCCAATGCCACACTGATTGCCCTGCTCGACCGGCTGTTTTACAGCACTCACTTCGATAAGACGATGAAGGTGGGCGCCAGTGTGGTGGTGGCGCGTCGCGGCGGACTTTCCGCCACCTTTGATGAGCTGAATAAGTATTTCACCATCTGCGGAATGCCGGTCGCTTCCAGCCAGTATTGGAACAGTGTGCATGGACAAACGCCGGGACAGGCGGCTATGGACGCGGAGGGTCTGCAAACACTGCGGACGCTTGCGCGGAATATGACTTTTCTGATGAAAAGCATCGCACTGGGGAAAGAGGCATACGGCATTCCTCCGCGTGAGGAGCCGCAGCGTACGAACTTTATTCGGTGAACCGGTTGGGAAACCGCACGAACAAAGAGTAACATTCAAAAACAGCCATCTGCGAAAAGCGGATGGCTGTTTTTGTTGTGATCTATTACAAAATGAAAACATTCACAAAAATGTTATTGACATTCATATGAATGTATAGTAGAATGAAGCTGATGAGAGGGGGCGATGCGATGGAAGCGACATTCCCGGGTTCGGTTGTTGTCCGTCATGGGAAGACGGCAGGCGAATTTTTTGACGGAATGTTTTTTGCGACAAAAGGGTTGATGCTGTTGCAGGTGCGGGAAATTACCGGTTTGGATACGCCCGTTATCCAGAATTGGGTCAACAGGGGCTGGATCCCAAAGCCGGTGGAAAAGCGGTATTCTGCCAATCATTTGGCGCGGATCATGCTGATCAATATGCTGCGTCCCGTTGCCAAACTGGAGCACATCGCCCATATTCTTGCTTTTATCAACGGTGATACCGAGAACTTGGCGGACGATATCATTCCGGAAGCCAAACTGTATATTTATGTCTGTGATATTCTGGATCAGGTCGATTTTGAAACCGTGCTGACCGAGCCGAAGCTGGTCGGGATCATTGAGAAGAGGATCGGAGATTATCAGGAACCGTTTGACGGTGCAAGGGAAAAGCTGATTCACGGTATCAAGCTGATTTTGATTTATTATGCCGCCGCGGTGGTGAAGGTGCGTGCAGACCGTATGCTGAATTCACTTGGACTGGCGGACGATTGAGAAAGGAGAGAAAATCATGGCAAATTGGTGGAATGGTTTAACGCTTTCGGGACAGATTTTTGCTATGATCGCAATTCCGGCTACAGCGGTCATGCTGGTACAGGCGTTGCTGCTGCTGCTCGGAATCGGTCTGGATATTGACGTGGACGGGGACGGCGTGCCGGACGCCGATATCGACCATGACGGACTGGGGCTTATTTCTGTCCGAGGAATCGTGGCGTTCTTTTCGGTCGGCGGCTGGGCAGGCTTTGTTGCCGACGCAGGTGGTCTGCCGATTGCGGTGTCGGTATTGATTGCGCTTACCGCCGGTGTTTTGGCGCTGATCGGTATTGCGGTGCTTTTCAAAAGCGTATACAAATTACAGGGTGAGGGAAATCTCAGCATTGAAAACGCAGTCGGTAAGACGGGGAAGGTTTATCTGCCTATTCCGCCGAAAGGGCAGGGACAAGGGAAGATCAATTTGTTGCTCCAGGATCGTCTGACCGAACTGGACGCCGTTCATGAGGGTGATACCACACTTGTCACGGGCGAAAGTGTCATAGTTCTTTCTGTTGCCGATGCACAGACAGTGGTTGTGCAGGGCGTCAATACGGAAGATAAAACCATTTATCAAGGAGGAATTTCAAAATGGAATTAGGGGTTATTATTTTAATCACGGTCATCGCACTGCTGCTGTTTACCAGCCTGATCGTACTGTTGACGCGCTATCGGAAGTGTCCGTCGGATAAGATACTGGTCGTCTACGGCAAGATCGGACGGAATAAGGACGGCACGCCTCGGAGCGCCAAATGTATTCATGGCGGCGCCGCGTTTATCATGCCGGTACTGCAATCGTACGAATATTTGGATCTGACGCCGCTGTCCATCTCGGTTGACCTGAAAAACGCGCTGTCCAAGCAAAACATTCGTATTGATGTGCCGTCCCGGTTTACGGTCGGTATCTCGGTGGAAAACGGCGTCATGCAGAACGCCGCCGAGCGTCTGCTTGGACTGAAACTGCCTGAAATACAGGAACTTGCCAAGGATATCATTTTCGGTCAGCTGCGTCTTGTCATCGCAACAATGGACATTGAGGAAATCAATACGGACCGCGATAAGTTTTTGGCAGCTGTCTCCAATAATGTGGAGAGCGAACTGAAAAAGATCGGTTTGCGGCTCATCAATGTGAATGTGACCGATATTACCGATGAGTCGGGGTATATTGCCGCACTCGGTAAGGAGGCTGCCGCAAAGGCGATCAACGACGCGAAGATTTCGGTTGCCGAGGCAGACCGTGCCGGTGATATCGGTGAGGCGAACGCGAAACGCGAACAGCGCATTCAGGTGTCTCTTGCCGATTCGGAGGCAATCAAGGGTGAAAATGAGGCAAGAGCGCAGATTGCAGAATCCAACGCGACCTTGAACGAGAAGCAGGCGGAGGCGCAGCGGCGTTCGACCGCAGCGGAAAAGATACAGGCGGCAAAGGCTCTGCAGGAATCCTACCGCGCCGAGCAGGAAGCCGAGCTTGCCCGTTCGACCCGTGAAAAGGCGACACTGGAAGCGGATGTGATCGTCGAAGCGGAAGCGGAAGCCGAGCAGATCCGTCGCCGCGCCAAGGGTGAAGCGGACGCGATCTACGCGAAAATGGAGGCAGAGGCTCGCGGTATGCAGGAGGTACTCACCAAGCAGGCAGAAGGCTTTGAGAAGATCGTTGCCGCCGCCGGCGGGAATGCCGCTGACGCAATGCGGCTGATGATCGCCGATAAGCTGGAAGAGCTTGTCAAGGTGCAGGTAGAGGCGGTCAAGAATCTGAAGATCGACAAGGTGACTGTTTGGGACGGTATGAACGGCAAGGACGGCACACCGGCAACCGCGAATTTCCTCGCCGGTATGTTAAAGTCCATTCCGCCCATGAACGAAATGTTTGAAATGGCAGGTATGGAACTGCCGGAAATGTTAGGGAAAAAGCAGGTAACGCCTGCGGTCGAGGTGACGGAATAGAAAAAGATTTTTGACAACGGTTCGCTTCCGCCGTTTTAGGAGGAAACAACATGAAAAAGTATCTGAAATATATCATCATAATTGCTCTGTTGGTGCTGTTCGATCAGGGAGCAAAGCTGGCTGTTACTCATTTTTACACCTTTGAGGGCGATCCTATGCAGGTCGTCAATACGGTGCATATCCATCCTGAAATCAATCCGGAAACGTCTTTCGCCGATTTGACGGATATGGTGAGCATTCTTTGTATGGTTCTGTTTTCCTTGGCTCTGATCTACCTCATGTATGCCGCGATCGTGATTGCAAAAAGGCGCGCCTATCCCGGATTGGTAAGAACACTTTTTGTTCTTTTTCCTGCGCTCTTTATCAATCGGGTGCTCGATCTCTTGATTTGGCATGGTACGCTTGATTACATCTGTGTCTCATGGCTGCAGCACATAGAAGAAAACGGTGTTGCCGATCATGCCGTCTGTCACCAGATATTCGATCTGACCGATTTGTATTTGACTGTCGCCTTTTTGCTGTTTGTCGTATATCTTATCCTGTTTGTTGTGACCTGTATTCGTTTAGGGAGAAACAAGGAGCAGGAAAAGGAATTTATACAGGAGTTCAAGCGCCGCGTCAAAGCGTTTTTCAAAAAACCGATCGGCTTAATGGGAGAAAAGACAGATGAATTTTGACAGTCTGAAACGAATTTGGAACTCATGCGATCGGTTCTTAGACGTCTTTCTGCTGCACCTTATTGTGGTGCAGGGGGTTTACTTTTCCGTTTCGTTTTTCAACACCCGTTTCGATCTCGTCACGACGGAATTGGGTTTTAACGGAAAACTTCTGTCGGTCACCTGTCTTATTCTTATGCCGCTGGTGTTTTACTCGCTGGTGCGAATGTCGGTGATCTACAGCGAACCGCTGATGGCACGGTTTTTTAAAGTGCCGGAGGAGGAGTGGGGCTTCCGAAAAAAGCTCGGTTTTTTGTTCCGGCAAAAAGCTTTCTGGTTCGCAACTGCCGTCTGGGTCGCTTTGTATCTTCTTCTGCCGCTCAAATGGACTTATGCCGTACTGCTGGACACCTTCCTCAACGGGCAGGACAGCATGGCAGGAAAGCTGCATCTTCTGACAGTGCTGTTTCCGCTGTTCTTCCTGCTTGCAATCGCCGCGTATTTTGCCGCATTTCGCTATTGGACTACCTATAAAACGGGAAAATCATCCCTGCGTTATGTGGGCGAAACGATGCAAAAGGCTTATAGAAGAATGATAGTATCGGTGGTTGTCGTTTATGCGGTGGTCGCAATGTTCGTATGTATGCTGTTACCGGTTTTTTTGTCTATGCTGCTGCCGATCGTCTGGACGCTGATCTGGCCCGACGGGATTATTGCACTTGCGATAGGTATTGCGGTGGCGGCACTGCTCTTTCGGCTGCAGGGACTTATAAAGCGCCGGAAGTTCTTAAAGCGGTTGAAGCGAATGGAGCGGGATCATCTCTGCGAGGTGACCGAGATCAACCGCCCTTACCGTTCTGTTTTTGCACTTTATGACGGAGAGAGCTTTCGTGTAAAGCGAAACGGGAAAGAATACGCCTGTAAGCTGGTGAGCGCCCTTAGAAAAAGTCGACCGATGGTGATCCATGAAAACGGGGTCTACGAATTGATTCGCAGTAAATTTGTCCCACCCGGACAGCGTGGGTATGACTTTGGGTTTGATGCCGACTGCCAAAAGGTTTTGATTTTAAACCCGACCCCAAAGCTCATTTTTGACAGCAGAATGCGCCAGCTTGATAATGGGGACACCGTTGGCGGATATAAGATCTACACCGGCACGGCGTTTCTAAACGCCCTTGAGCGCGACTGCATCGACCGCAGCTTAAACCGATAAACGCGAACGCCGCAGATCACTCTGCGGCGTCATTTTTCATATGTACGTCAATTTGCGGGAACGGGATCTCGATCCCGGCGGCGGTCACGGCGGCCAAAGCGTCCTCGTACAATCGGGTGCGCGCGTCAAAAAAGCACTCGCTTGCCGCAAAGGCGCGGAACATCAGCAGAATGCCGGAGCTTTCATATGCCTTAATAAATACCATCGGCGCCGGTTCGGAGAGGATCAGCGGATTTTCCTCGGCACAGGCAAGAAGCGTTTTTCTGGTAAGCGCAATGTCGGTGCCGTATGCCACCGAGATCGGAATGTCAATTCCTCGGTAGGTCTGGGCGGAGAGGTTGATTACCGTGGTGGAGGACAGCACGGAATTGGGTATGTTGATGCTCCGGTTGTCGGGGGTGATCAGCTTGGTGTAGAAGACGCCGATCTCGTCCACCGTGCCCTCATGCTCTGCCGTTGCGACATAATCTCCGGCGTGGAAGGGTTTGAAGATCATCAGCATCACGCCGCCCGCCAGATTGGAAAGCCCGCCTTGAAGCGCCAGCCCGAACGCCAGCCCGCAGGAGCTGATCACGGCGATGATGGTGGCGGACGGCACACCGAGTATCTGTATGGCAATGATAATCAGCAGCGCATTGAGCAGCACACGAACCACCTGTAAAATCAAGGCGGCGATGTTGCTGTCAAGCTTTGCAAAGGATTTTTGCTTTTGCAGCTTCCGGATCAGAGCCTTGACCAGTTTGAACCCGATCAGCAGCACAAGCGCTGCGATAACAAGATCAACGACAAACGGCGCCAGGTAGGAATTGATGAAATTGCCGAACCATTCCAGCATGATCGACACTCCCTTCAAAAGCGTTTTGCGGATCGAGAATCATATCCATGTAGGATATATTATAGCATAAGATGTTTTACAACGCAATAAAAACGCAGGGCAAAGGCTTTTGGCCTTTGCCCTGCCGCTTTTTGATTTTACGCAAGGCCGACTGCTTTGCGCAGGATCAGCAAAGCGTCGCTTACGGTTATGGTATCTTCTTCCGGTTTATCCGGATTGGCAGCCCAGAAATCGCCGTCTTTCAGTACATCCAGACCAACCGCAGCCCGCAGTGCAAGCAGCGCATCCACAACGGTGATCTCGTCATCGTAATTGACGTCGCAGAGATAACGGGTCGCCAAACCGGCAATCGCTTCTTCAAGCGCCTTGGCCATCGCGTCAACCTCGGCCTGACGGTCGGGCGTCAGATTGTAATCGATCTGATCGAGCAGCTCTTTCACAGCCTGAGCAGACGCCTTGGTGTAGCGTGTCAGATCCTGCGGAACTTTTTCGACGGCCTCATTCAACTTGGTGTAATCGGCTTTCGGCTGAATGGCGCCGCATACGGTGCAGCTGCCGTTTTCATAGGTGTGCGCGCCGTATTCTTCCTTTTCTCCGCAAGTGCATTCACGGTAGTGATGCGTTCCGTCGTTCTGCCAGCTGCCGTACAGATGCTCATGAGGAGCGGGGAGACGGTCGATCACCTGTCCGTCTGTGATCTTCTGATCGCAGCCGAGGCAGTAAACATCGCCGGTATAACCCTCTGTTTCGGTCGTAGCCGGTTTTTCTCCCACCAGTCTTGTGCCGCCGGTGTGATACTCCGGATCCCGTTCGGTGTATTCAAATCCGCACACTTCGCAATGCTTGCCTCCGACACAGGATGCAGTCCCTCCGGTATGCCCGGCAAGGTCGCTTTGCTGCGTACAATCGGGATTCACACAGGCAGTCCGATGGCCGTTTGCGTCGCCGGTGACATTCCCGCTAAACTGATGCGTCATTGCCGCTTTGGTTACGGCGCCGCAATCCGGACATTTGACCTCGGTTTCACAGTTCCCGTCGTCCGCCGCATTGAGATGGCTGCATACCTGACGGTATCCGCATACGGTACAAGCACGGTAATGGGAATCGCCGTCCGTCTGATAATCGCCGAAGTTGTGTTCCTCCATGTCTTCCACGGTATTGCAGCTGCACTCATGATAGTGGTGGGTCGCGGTTTGGATCCAGTCGCCGAAGTCGTGCTGATGCGAGGGCGGCAGACATTCGATATCCGCGCCTTCCGAGATCTTTTGCTCACAGCTGAGACAGTAGACGTCGCCGGTATAACCCTTTTCGGTTTCGGTCGGCGCCTTGTAGCCGTCGGTTCTGGTCTCGCCGATATGGGTGTTCGGATCCCGTTCGGTGTATTCAAAGTCGCAGACCTCACAATGCTTACCGCTGACGCAGGAAGCGCTGCCGCCGCTGTGTGCGACCGTTTCGCTCAACTGCCGACAGTTGAGATTGGTGCAGGCAGTGCGGTGACCGGTTTGATCGCACTCCACGCGTCCCGAGAAATTATGCTGCTGCGCCGGTTCGATGATCGCACTGCAGTAGATGCAGGTGATAGCGGTCGCACAGTTGTAATCTTCGGGCGAATGTTCGTGGACGCCGTCCTGACGGTAATGGCAGAGCATACATTCCCGATAATGGGCGTCGCCCGCATTATGGTAGGAATCGAACTCATGCGCGACGGTTGATTCTTCCTTGATCGCGCCGCATTCGGAGCAAACGGTCCAGTGGCGCTGATCGTCATGGGCGTATTGCGTGAAGGAATGCTGATGTTCCGCTTCCAGCGGCGGAATTGTCGAGCCCTTTACCTTGACCTGCTGACAGCCGAGGCAGTACAGGTCGCCGGTATAGCCCTCCTCTTCATAAGTGGCCGGTTTCTGGAACCGAAGCTCATCGCCGCCCACATGATTGTCGGGATTGGTGGGGCCGTAGCGGGTGTGGCAAAGTCGGCATTCTGCCGCTTCGTGACAGGTCGCCGGCGTACCCTCGACATGGGCTTCCCGGCTTTCGGCGTCGCAGTCCGGATTGGTACATTCGAGTAGGTGGGTGGTCTCATCGCTGTTTCCGGGTTTCACTGCCCAGGAATGACTTTCACCGGCCGCCACCATCTCATAGTTGCAATCGAGGCAGAGGGTGGGCGTGATGCAGTTGTGGTCGCTGAGACCCACATGGTCAAACTTCTGCTGCACGTTGCAGCCCGGCTCGGTACAGTTGTGATAATGGCACTCGCTGTCGGCATGCCAATCGCTGCACCAGGTATGCTCCGGACGAGAGGGCAGCACCACATAGCCGCACACCGAGCAGGTGACTGCGTCATGGCAATTCCCCTCATATCCGTTTTCGGCGGATTTGTCGTGCGGCTGAGTGTCCGAGGGAATGCCGCATATCGTACACAGCTGGAAATGCCCTGTCTCATTGGATTGATAGCTGCCCCATTGATGATCGTGGGGGATACGGGTGTAGCCGCACACCGTGCAGGTGTCGCCTTGAAATTCATGCGGCTTTACATAAGACCCTTCCGTGTACTGGTAAGTGCAGCCCGACACATTGCAGACCGCCGCGTGGTACTGCGCTTCTTTTCCGGCAAGCGGCCGGTAGTGGAAGGGGAATGGAGAGTGGTAGGCCTGCGCCGGCTTTAACAAGGCATTACAGGACTGGCAATACAGGGCTGTTTTGCAGTCGCCGTCGTCAACGCCGAGATGCGCTTCAGTCTCCACAAAATGACAGACGCTGCATTCACGGTAGTGGTTTTGCGTATCCCACGATCTTGTCTGATAATCGCCGAATGTGTGGGGAACGGCCGGATTCATCACCTTCCGGCAGACACGGCAGATATCTTCGGTCGTACAGTCGTTGTCATCCGTCCATTTGTGATCCCCGGTTGCGGGGGTGTTCTCGTCATAGCTGTGGCCGCAGCGGGTGCATTGATAGGTGGTCACGCCGTCGGTCGCGCAGGTGGCAGATACCGTCTTCACCACCTCGTATTGGTGATCTCCGCCCAGTGCAGGTTTTTCGGTCGTGTAGGAATTGTCACAGTAGCGGCAGGTGTGGGTGATAACGCCTGCCTCGGTGCAGGTCGCAGGCTTTGTCACCTGAGAGGTGTAGGAATGCAGATCCTCGGATGACGGGATCTCCTGTTCCTGACGGTATTCACAGTAGCTGCAGACCCATTCCTGCAATCCGTTGTCTTTGCAGGTGGCGGGGCGAACCGTTCTCCAACCGCCCGAGTGAGCCGTGTTCGGAGTGATGGTCTGAGAAAATTCCTGCCAGCAGTCGGAGCATACCGATTTTTTCACCAGATCTACGGTGCAGTCCCCGCTGGGGGAGGTTTTATAGGACGATCCGACAAAGTGCGCGTGTGCATAAGAGGGAAGAACGCTCCGGACGGCTTCACAGTCGGCGCAGATCTCGTAGGAGATACCGTCGGCGTCGCAGGTCGACTCTTTAACAAACGGCATCCAATGGTGAGCGCCTTCGGTCGGCGTCTCGTCGCCTACCTTGACTTCCAGATAGGTGCAGTCGCTGCATTGCGAAATGGTGTAGGAGCGCCCATCACAGGATTGCTCAGCCGTAACGGTGCGAAGCGGAGTAAGATGATGCTCCGGCTGATCTTTTGCAACCGATCTTTGAAGCGGATTATAGAATCTGCTGCAGTCACGGCACCGATACATGGTGATTTCGTTTTGCTGCAGTGTGCAGGAAGATTCGATGACATAGGTGGATCTCCCGGCCAGCATACCGTGTTCACGGCGGACTTGTACCGTTCGGGAAACGGTCGAATCGCCCTTCATCGCAGTCACCGTGTAGGTATAATAGGTACCGTATGCGGTCGATTTGTCGGGCGCGGCCAATTCAAACGGCTCGCCCGGCTGATAGGAGACGTCTTCCGGGAGAGTGTCGCCGGACACGGTGATGGAATCCGCACCCAGTACATTCACGGACGGTGCGCCGCAGAATATGTCGGTATCTGCGCCTCTTGTCACGGTATATCTCTCCTGATTCGGAGTGATGACGATGACCGGGTCTTCGGTCACGATCTTCGGCACGACCGAGACAATACCGCTTTCGGCTTCCGCCTGTTTGACCGTCTCGGGTACAAAGGAGACATTCAGCATATCGTTGGCGCCCACGATCTCGTAATAGCTCAGAGAGAAGGTGCCGTTGTCTCCGACCGGAATGGAACGCCCGCCGAAGGATACGACGTCGGTGGCAAATCCGGCTTTCGGCTTTACCTTGAAGGTGTGGGACTGACCCTCTTCAAAGGAGATAAAGCCTTTTTCGCCGGCGGTCGATTCACCGTCGCAGGTGACGGCGCCGTTCCCATCGGTCTTCACGATAATGTTGTGGTTCTTTTCCTTTTCGTCGGCGCTCACCTTGGAAGCGTCGAGCGCCACCAGCTCGAAGGGGGAGAAGGAATCACAGAGGATGACCAGCCCGTACTGGGTGACGGCGAGCGGGATCTCCTCAACCGAAATGATGTCGTCGCCGTACTTGTGATCCGGATCGTTGACATGGTCGCACTGTTTGGTCGGGGAGCAGCGGGTAAAGTGATATGCTTTGAAAACAACCTCTTTGTTTGCCACGCTGGAAGCGTCATATCCGGCGGGGAAGCCAAGCTGCATTCTAAGGCTTTCGCCCTCCAGTACGACCGTCATTTTGCACAGGCGGGTGAAGTTGATTTCGTACATCGAGCTGCTCTTGATGGCGGAGCCGGAAATATTGGTGTGCTGATCGAAGGCTTCGGTGACCTCCTCGTATTTTTCACGGCTCATGCCGTCTTCTTTGCCGATCTCCTCCACGGTCAGCATCAGACGGCCGTTCATATCGTCGATCTTCATCTGCTTCTGAAGATCGTTAAGCGTTTCTCTGGAGCCGTCCACGCCTTCAACGGCAAGCCTGGAAAGATCCAGATCGTTCGGATTATCAAGGAGAGAGGGGCGACCCCACAAAGCCCAGTCGATCCCCTGGCTGCGATAAGCCATCGGGCAAACCGAGGTGGACATCACATAGCTCCAAGAATTGGGAGCTTTATTGGAGCGGCTCCCGACCAGACCGGTGATACTGAAATCATAGAGGGTCAGATCGTCGGACCAGTTTGTACTTGCCTGGAACTGATACTCCACACCGGTCACAAAGCAGTCTTCGGGATTGTGCTGATGGCTGTCCTCACAGTCGTAGATCCATGTGACAACGCCTTCGTCCAGGACATAATCGCGGTTGCTGTCCGCCGAGATTTTTCCGACCAGATCATAGGGAACAATTTCGCCGTCCCGATCCAGCTGATAGCAGTCAAACCGAACGGTAACCGGCTCGGTCGCCGCTTTGCGGGAATCGGGCGTTTCGGGCGCTCCGGGATTCGTGATCGAAGCCGGGCTGATTTCGGACAGGGCGGGATGATACATCGAATCGTCAAATTCAATGTGGATCGTGAAGGTTTGCCTTGTATCAAGCTGTCCGGTCGGCGCCGGCGACTGCCGATAGACGCAGGGAGCCGCTTCAAATTCCGATGCGGAATTATAAAGCATTTCGGTTTTGGAGATGATGTCCGAACCGTCGCCGTGATAGAAACCGGTCTCCGGATTTTTAGACAGGCCGTTGTTTTCCGGCGGGTTTTTCCAAGTGTCATACCCTTCCGGACGGGTGGTAGTCAGGGCAAATTCCACATACTCACAGGTTGCGGTGCAGAATTTCAGACAGGTATCGGTATCATAGAAATATTCGTTTTTGCCCAGCAGCGCCAAAGCGGCGGCGGCATAATACCAGTCTTCCATTTTGTGGGAGGTGCCGTCCGGATGCTCGTCGTACATCTTGACCAGCAGGTAGACGCCCTGCTCGGCGGCTTTTTCCATTCCCATACCGTTGTAATCGACGGTGAACTGCCCGGCGACCTCATCTTCCATCTCACCGTTGGCGGTGTATTGTACATGCAGGCCGCTCAGGCCGTCTTCAAATACTTCCTCGCCGGCATAGCTGCGCGGTTCAATGGTCGGGTAGGTAAAGCTCATATTGCCGCTGGAAACGGCGCCGGAAGGCAGCCAGTTCTGGCCGATTACCTCGGTGCCGACCAAGAGATAGCTTTCGATCTCGCCGCCGTCGTTCCCGAGGCCTTCCCCTTCGATCCGCTGTCCGTCTTTGTCAAGCCGGATCGGATCGTCCCAAGTCGCGTCCACGGCATACCACTTGTCGCCGAGCTCAACGGCATTCCACATATGCATCTCGGGCGTGTTGCCGGAATTCTGGACGCCGTGAACCAGTACGCAGGGAATGCCCAGCCGGTTCAGGATCACCTGCATCGAACGGGCATAGCCCTCGCAGACGCCCTCATGTGTTGCAAGGGCATAGAGGGTGCGGATATAAGGGATGTGATCGGGCTGGCATTCGGTCTCAAAACGGTAGGAAATACCCTTTGTCACCTGCTCATGCACGAACCTCACCTTTCGGGCAGCCGCGTCCGCATCGCTCAGTCCGTCCGTTTTGATGCGGCCGGCCTCGGTTACGATCTTATCCACGGCTTTTTTCAGGCTTTGATCCATCTCACTTACCTGAGAGGGATCCAATCCCGGCAGGAGATAGGTGGAATCCCTGCCGACGCCGAGGTAGGCGGCATATTCGCCGTCTGCCTTTTGGGCGACGCGGAGGCTTAGGTAGGAGCTGTCCACATACCACGCCTCGGAACATTCGAGATCAAACGCGTCTTTTGCCGCAGAGAAGTCGTCTGCCAGGGTGCGGTCGCCGCCGATATAGGCGTCAAG
>CANQKG010000010.1 GCA_947624425.1 uncultured Clostridia bacterium
TGTTTGAAGCCCGCCGTCCGAAGAACGCCGCGATCATCAGTGAGATCTCCGGCGTGGCAAGAATGCAGGAGATCAAGCGGATCAACAACGTCATCATCACCGCCGACGACGGGGAGGAGCGCGCCTACCCGATCCCTTACGGCTATCACCAGAAGGTGCGGGAAGGCGACATGGTGCAAAAGGGCGAAGCGCTCACCGAAGGCGCGCTCAATCCGGGCGACGTGCTGACCGTGCTGGGCGAGGAAGCGGTGCAGAACTATCTGATCGCCGAGGTGCAAAAGACCTATCGGAACCAGGGTGTTGATATCAACGATAAGCATATCGAGGTCATTGTCCGGCAGATGATGCAGAAGGTGCGGGTCAATGAAAGCGGCGACAGCGGCTTGCTGGACGGAAGTCTCATCGACCGTACCGAGATGGAGCGGATCAACGCCGAGCTTGCGGAGCGGATCGCGGCCGGAGAGGATGTAAAGCCCGCCGTTTACGAGCCGGTGCTGCTGGGTATCACCAAGGCGGCGCTTGCGACCGACAGCTTCCTGTCCGCCGCCTCCTTCCAGGAGACGACCAGGGTGCTGACCGAAGCGGCGATCAAGGGGAAGGTGGATCCGCTGCTCGGACTGAAGGAGAATGTCATCATCGGCAAGCTGGTGCCTGCCGGAACCGGGATGTTCCGGTATGACGATATCGAAGCGGTTCCGACCGGGGGAGAATATCCCGCCGAAGCGGTCGAGGAGCCGATCGAAGCCTAAAGCAAAGAGAGGATACTTCGGTATCTCTCTTTTCCTGTGCGGGTATGAAGCGGATTGGCCGCCGAACCGCTATCTGGGAGCCCCGCAGGAAATGGGAGAGATTCCATATCCTGCGGGGTTGCAAAATCCCGCTTTTTCAGCTATAATAACAGTAGGTATGTCAACCCATTGTTTTCGGCAGAAGGCGCCGAGAAAGGAATTACCACGATGACTGTGAGAAGAAAACGCGGGAGTCCGTTGATACTGCCCGCTTTGGCGATGCGGGGGCTGGTGGTCTTCCCGCATATGACCATTTATTTCGATGTAGGGCGTCCCGCTTCCATCGAGGCGCTGACCGCCGCCATGGAGGAGGACGGCACCATCTTTCTGGTTGCCCAGCGCGATCTGCAAAAGGAGCAGCCGGGCGCGGAGGATCTGTATGAGATCGGCGTGGTCGCCAAGGTGCGGCAGCTGCTTCGGGTGGCGGAGGACGCCGTTCGGGTGCAGGTGGAGGGCTTGTACCGCGCCCGCGTGCTGAGTTGCGCCGAAGGGCGCAGCTACCTGCTCTGCCGTATCCGGCCGGAGCCGGGCATGACCGGCGATCCCGCGGATATGCAGGTGGTCGCCTATGCGCGGATCTGTAAGGAGCTGTTTCGCGGCTATTGCGAGGCGGCGCCGCATATGCCGAATAACCTGCGGGAGCGGGTGATGGACGAAAAGCATCCCGCAAAGCTCTATGAGCTGATGGTACATAACCTCCCCTTCGGGTATGAGGAAAAACAGCAGCTTCTGGAGAAGGACAGTCTGCTGGACGGGTTGTCGCGGCTGGCGCAGATTTTGCATGAGGAAACGGGGCTTTTGGAAACCGAGCAGCAGATACTGTCTCAGGTGCATGAGAATATGGATAACCAGCAGCGGGATTACTTTCTGCGGGAGCAGATGCGGGTGATCTCGGAGGAGCTGGGCGAGGAGGAGCCTCAGGCAGAGGCGGACGCATTTCGGGAGCAGATCGAGGCGATTGAGCATATCAGCGACGACAGCCGCAAAAAGCTGCTGCAGAAGAGCAAACGGTATACCCAGCTTCCGGCAAATAGTCAGGAGGCGGCGGTGATCCGCACCTATCTGGAGACGGTGCTGGAGCTGCCCTTCGATCAGGTGGATCCAGAACGGGTGGACGTCAACCATGCGCGGGAGATATTGGATCGGGACCATTACGGGCTTGTGAAGGTGAAGGAGCGTATTCTGGAAACGCTGGCGGTGCGTCAGCTTTATCCCAACGGTAAGGGGAATATCCTCTGTCTGGTGGGGCCGCCCGGCGTGGGCAAAACCTCGATCGCCCGTTCGGTCGCCGAAAGCCTCGGGCGGAAATATGTGCGGGTGTCGCTCGGCGGCGTGCGGGACGAATCGGATATCCGCGGCCATCGGAAAACCTATGTGGCCGCCATGCCGGGACGGATCATCGACGCCATGCGGCAGGCGGGCAGCCGCAATCCGCTTTTCCTGCTGGACGAGGTGGATAAGCTGGGGAACGATTTTCGCGGCGATCCCGCTTCGGCACTGCTGGAGGTGCTGGATCGGGAGCAGAACGTCGCGTTTCGGGATCATTATGTCGAGATCCCGTTCGATTTGAGCGATGTGTTCTTTATCGCCACCGCGAATACTGCCGATACCATTCCGGCGGCACTGCTCGACCGAATGGAGGTGATCTACCTGTCCTCCTATACCCGCGAGGAAAAGTTCGAGATTGCAAAACGGCATCTGGTGAAAAAACAGCGGGCGGCGCATGGCTTGACCGCCCGGCAGTGCCGCATTTCGGACGCGGCGCTCTATGCCATGATCGACTATTATACCAGAGAAGCGGGCGTGCGGAAGCTGGAGCAGGAGATCGCGTCGGTCTGCCGGAAAGCGGCGAAAGCGATCGTTTCGGGGGAGCAGAGCGGGGTTTCCGTTTCGGGCAGACAGCTTGAAATCATGCTTGGTCCCAAAAAGTACCGTCCCGAGCAGATACCGGCGCAAAACGAGGTAGGTCTGGTCAACGGGCTTGCTTGGACGTCGGTGGGCGGCGAGCTGCTGCCAATCGAGGTGTCGGTGCTGGAGGGAAGCGGGAAACTGTTTTTGACCGGCAACCTCGGCGATGTGATGAAGGAGTCGGCACAGGCGGCGGTCAGCTATGTCCGCGGCGTGGCTGCGGAATACGGCATTTCACCCGATTTCTATCAGAAAAAGGATATCCATATCCACGCGCCGGAAGGCGCGGTGCCGAAGGACGGACCTTCGGCGGGCGTCGCGCTGGCGGTGGCGCTCACCTCCGCGCTGGGCGGATTTCCGGTGCGGCGGGAGATCGCCATGACCGGCGAGATCACGCTGCGGGGCAAGGTGCTGGCAATCGGCGGGTTAAAGGAAAAGGCGATCGCCGCCTATCGCGCCGGTGCGAAAACGGTGCTGATCCCGCGGGATAATCTCCCCGATCTGGAGGAATTGCCCGATTCGGTGCGGGAGGCGCTCACTTTCCTGCCGATGGATGAGGCGGCGGACGCGCTTCGTACCGCACTGATTTGCCCTGCCGTTCCACTAAAGCCGGAAGCCAAGCGGACGCATACACTGCCGCCGGTCAAACGCACCGAGCGACCGGTGGTCTGCGGAGAAGCAAGATGAACTGGAACGACGCTGTTTTTTTGGCATCCTACGGTACGGCGAATCAAATCCCGCCCGAAACGCTGCCCGAGATCGTTTTTTCGGGGCGGTCGAATGTGGGAAAATCCTCCCTGCTCAACCGGCTGGTGGGACGAAAGCAGATCGCAAAGGTGAGCAGTGTGCCGGGAAAAACCGCAACGGTGAATTTCTTTCGGGTGGGCGATCGCATTCATTTGGTCGATCTGCCCGGCTACGGCTATGCAAAGGTGTCCAAGACGGAGAAGGAACGCTGGAACCGGCTGATGAGCGGTTATTTTTCGGATAGCCGCAGTCCGGCGCTGGTGGTACAGCTTTTGGATATGCGGCATCCGCCGACCCGACTGGATCTGGATATGATCGCGTTTCTGATCGAGGCCGAGTTTCCCTTTCTGCCGGTGCTGACCAAGGCGGATAAGCTGTCGGCGACCGAGCGGGAAAACCGGCTGGCGGCATTCGGGCAGGAATTGCCCTATGCCGATCAGCTCACCCTGCTGCCCGTTTCGGCAAAAACGGGGGAGGGGATCGACCGACTGCGGGAGATTTTGGAGGAAGTTACAGAGGACTGACATAGGAGAAAAATCATGGAAGTATTCGGAAACGGCATTTCGGTAAACGAAGCCGGACATTTAACACTCGGCGGCGCGGACGCCGTGTCGCTGGCGGGGGAGTACGGCACGCCGCTCTATGTGATGGACGAAGGGGTTCTGCGGCAGAACTGTCGGGATTTCAAAGGCTCGATCGACCGGTATTACGACGGAAACGGGCTTGTGTGCTACGCCAGCAAGGCGTTTTCCTGCAAGGAGATTTATCGGATCGTGAAGGAAGAGGGGCTTGGCGCCGACGTGGTGTCGGGCGGTGAGCTTGCCACCGCGCTTTCGGTGGATTTTCCTGCCGACCGTATCTGCTTTCACGGAAATAATAAAACGACCGAGGAACTCACCATGGCGCTGAACGCCGGCGTGGGGCGGATCGTGGCGGATCATATCGGCGAGCTGCAAACGATCGGCGAACTGGCGGCAAAGCTGGGCGTGACCGCGCGGGTCATGCTGCGGATCAAGCCGGGGGTGGACGCGCATACCCACGATTTTGTCCGAACCGGACAGATCGACTCAAAATTCGGCTTTGCGCTGGAAACGGGGGAGGCGCTTGCCGCCGTGAAAGCGGCGCTTGCCACACCGGGGCTGACCCTTTGCGGCTTGCACTGCCATATCGGCTCCCAGATTTTGGACATCGAGCCGTTTGTCCATACTGCCGAGGTGATGCTCGGCTTTATGGCTCAGGTGAAACGGGAAACGGGACATACGCTTTCCGATTTGAACCTCGGCGGCGGCTTCGGCATTCGGTACACCGAGGAGGACGATGCGCCGCCCTATCAGGATTATATGGAGGCGGTATCGCAGGCGGTGCGGGTAAAGGCGGAGGAATTGGGTCTTCCGGTGCCGTTTATTTTGATCGAGCCGGGACGCGCCATTGCGGCGCCTGCCGGCGTCACCCTTTACACCGTCGGCGCGCTGAAAGAGATTCCGAATATCCGCACCTATCTGTCGGTGGACGGCGGCATGACGGATAATCCGCGGTATATCCTCTATCAGTCCCGGTATGAGTTTGTGATTGCCAATAAAGCCTCCCAGCCGAAAACGGCGACCGTTACGGTGGCGGGCAGATGCTGTGAAAGCGGCGATTTGCTCGGCGAGCATCTGCCGCTTCAGGAAGCGGAGCCGGGGGATATCCTCGCGGTGCTTGCGACCGGCGCGTATAATTATTCGATGGCGTCGAATTATAATCGGGTCCCGCGCCCGCCGGTGGTGATGGTGAAGGACGCCGTACCGCGCCTGATCGTGCGGGGCGAGAGCTTTTCGGATATGTACCGCAATGACATATAGGATAACCGCAAGAGGGGAATTGCGGTTTTGAATCCCTCCACCATGCTGACGCATGGTCCCTTTCCTCTTGCGGTACCCAATTTTGCTTTTGCTCGCGGTCACGCTCGCGCAAAATTGACCGCGGCGCCACTCTTGCCTCGCTTTATCGTCCGCAGGACGCGCTTCGGCAAGAGCGCCCTTTGACAAGGGAG
The DNA here is from genome assembly GCA_947624425.1 of uncultured Clostridia bacterium. GTDB lineage: Bacteria > Bacillota > Clostridia > Oscillospirales > Ruminococcaceae > CANQKG01. Next base: position 5,476 of record CANQKG010000010.1, read on the forward strand.
GTTTTGACAAAGACGATTGTTTTGGCGTAAATCGTTTTTTGTCCCTCGAAGCGTGGCGATAAAATCGACACGCTCAGACCGGCACATTGTGCCGGTTTTTCATGGGAGTGTGACCGAATGGATACCAAACAGCAATTTGAAAAAATGACCGAAACGCGGGTGGATAAGCTGATCCTCCGCCTTGCGATCCCCACCATCATCAGTATGCTGATCACCTCGTTTTACAACATGGTGGATACCTACTTTGTCGGGAAGATCGGCACCAGCGCGACCGGCGCGGTCGGGATCGTGCTGTCGTTCATGGCGATTTTGCAGGCGGTCGGCTTTTTCTTCGGACACGGCTCCGGCAACTTTGTCTCCCGCCGGTTGGGGGAGCAGAAGCTGGAGGAAGCGGGACGAATGACCGCCGTCGGCTTTTTCTCCGCGCTGGCGGGCGGCTTGGTGATCGCCGTGATCGGGCTGTGCTTTGCAACCCCTCTGGTGCGGCTGCTGGGCGCGACCGAAACGATTCTGCCGCACGCGGTCGGCTATCTTCGGATCATCGCCGTCGGCGCGCCGTTCATGACCGCTTCGCTGGTGCTCAATAACCAGCTTCGGTTCCAGGGGAACGCACTGTATGGCATGATCGGGATCGTATCGGGCGGTATCCTCAATATCATACTCGATCCGGTCTTCATCTTCGGTTTTGGTATGGGGGTGGCCGGCGCGGCGCTGGCAACCATCATCAGTCAGGCGATCAGCTTTTGCCTGCTGTTTTATTTCCACCATAAAAAGGGGATCCCCGTTCGGCTCAAAAACGCAAAGCCGAGCCTTTACTACTTAAAGGAGATTTTTCGCGGCGGTCTGCCGTCGCTGGCGCGGCAAAGCTGTGCGAGCGTGGCGACCATCTGCCTCAACCATATGGCGGGGCTGTACGGCGCGGACGCGGCGATCGCCGCCATGTCGGTGGTCAACCGGATCATGATGTTCGCCTATTCCGCCATGATCGGCTACGGGCAGGGCTTCCAGCCGGTCTGCGGCTATAATTACGGCGCGGGACGGTATGATCGGGTGCGGGAGGCGTTCTGGTTCTGCATCAAAACCTCCTTTTTGGTACTGCTGATAATCGGCGTGCTGGGCGGCGTGTTCGCACCGCAGCTCATCGCCTTCTTCCGGGACGATCCCGCCGTGATCGAGATCGGCAAAACGGCGCTTCGCCTGCAGTGCATCACCTTTCCGCTCACCGGCTTTATCGTACTCTGCAACATGATGGCGCAGACGATCGGCATGGCGTTTCGGGCAACGGTGCTTGCCCTTTCCCGTCAGGTGCTGTTCTTCATTCCCTGCCTGTTTGCCCTCTCTGCGCTGTTCGGGCTGATCGGGGTGGAGATCAGTCAGGCGGTGGCGGATCTGTTTTCTTTCCTCGCATCGGTGCTGATCGGCGGAAATATCCTCCGCCAGCTGAAAAAGGGTCCGCCTGATCCAAACGCATAAAAAATGCTCTCATTTGCCATCGGCAAATGAGAGCATTTTTTTGTTATGACTGATAGGGGTTTGTTTCCCAGACCCGTACATAGTCCACTTCCATCACAGTGGGAAGGGCTGCGATGCAGGCAGCACTGCCGCCGCCTGCCCATGCGGCGGATTCCACCGACAGCTTCATGTAGCCGTCCAGCGAGCAGATGCCCTTGCCGGTGGAGCGCCATACCTCGCGGTCGTCCACATAGAAGATGTACGCCGTTTCGGAGCGCCACAGCCCGAATTTATGGAACTCGCCGTCATAGATTTCGGGGATGGTCTCGGTTTTGGAAACCACGGTGTGCTTGGGGCCGTAGCCGTCCCAGTGGAGCGCCTGATTGCAGCGGTTTACCTCATTGTGAGCGGTTTCCACAATGTCGATCTCAACGCCGTCTGCACTGGAATCGTCCACATTGTTCACATTGCCGACCATCATCCAAAATGCACCCCAAACGCCTGTGGCGACCGGGAACCGGATCGACGCTTCGTAATAGCCGAAGCCCGCCTCAAAGCGGCCTCTGGTTCGCACCGCACCGGCGTCCACCCGCTTGTTTGCCGCGTCCCATTCCGCCTGCAGGAGCAGCCGCCCATCGCCGCTCAAGTTAGAAAGCCTCTGTCTCCAGAAGGAGCCGCCGCCGCCCCGCGATTGCTCCGGACACCGCTCCCATTTGGCGTCGTTGAGGGTATCGCCCGAGAACTCATCGTCAAACAGCAGGTTCACCGTGGGTTCGAGAACCGATACGCAAAGGCTTTTTTCGTCCGCATACCCTTTCGGGATGGAGACTGCCAGACAAACCGGTTCGATGTCCTCGTTCAACCCGTCGTTCCAGCACCGCACCATCAGATAGCCGGCACGGGAAACGACCTGATCGGCAGACGGGTGAACGGCGGCCACGGAGAAGCAGATAAGATCATGCTCCGCAAAAAAGCTCTCGTCATAGCCGGTCGGCGCCTGATCGGAATCGGTGATCAAAGCAGGCTCGTCGCTTCCTTCTTCGGAGGGGATCACGGCGGAGGAAAACTCCTGCACCGGCAGCGTCTGGTAGAGCAAGCTCTGCTCATTCAGCCCGACCGAGATCCGCAAGGCGAGCAGCGCATCGGAGACGGTCACATCCCCGTTGCCGTCCAAATCGGCGTAAAACAGGGGATTTTCATGGCCGTCCGTCGGGAAAGGCAGCGTGTCGACCAGTCCCACACTGTACCGGAGTGTTTCCAGCGCGTCGGTCACGGTGATCTCACCGTCCTTGTTCCAATCGCCCAGCGCGGTGATCGCAGACCCTGCGCGCAATTCCGCCTCGGTAGGCGGATCGACCCACACGGCGGTATATACATCATTGTCAGCCGCATCGTTCACGGTGAGGGTCATCTCCTGCGAAACGGTCTCGCCGTTTTTCTGCCAGCAGTCAAACAGCCTGCGGTCGGTCTCCTTTGCCGTCAGCGTCAGCACGGAGCCTTTTACCGTTTGCACCGAAGCGTCGATGATACCGTCATACTGCCGCTCGCCGTCCAACGCGGCGTCTACCGAGCCGCCGCCCGCGGTGTTGACCGTGATGGTCAGAACGTCCGCTTCCTCTGCCTCCACCTCTGTCTCGGCGGCGGTGTAAACGCCCAGCTGCGAGAAGGTCAGCGATTGCCCGAGAGAGGAAACGTCTTTGAGGTTCGACGCGTCAAAGGTGACGGTCATAAAGGAAGATTCGTGACCTTCCGGGGAGCCGCCGCTCATCTCGGAGAAAGGGATCCGGTAAAGGCAGGCGGTTTCGCTCACCGCCGTGCAGATCTCCGGCTTAGCCGTGCTGTTGACCGAGGTAAAATCGTTCTGACCGGTGCCTGCCCGGAAAGCGATCGAAAGCTTTGCACCGGCTTTCTCCGCAACCTCCGGCGAGGAGGCGGTCACCAAAAAGGTGAGCCCGTCCGCTCCGGCAAACTCGCTGCCGTTTACCTCGAAAAACATCTTGTCCTGCCACCATTGCCCTGTCCAGGTCGAGAAGTCCTGCGCAAAGGTGAAGGCGGCAATGCCGGCAGCCGCGTTGTAGTCGATGCTGTAAACCGGCTTTTGCAGCTGGTTCTGGCCGGTGACCGAAACGGGGGTCACCCGGGTCGTGCAGGCGTCGGTCAGCGTGACCGTGCCTGCCGCCGCCGCGGATAGGGGCGACAGGATCGACAGCATCATTACTGCGGCAAGCAGAAGGCTGCACCATTTCTTTTTCATCATTTTCCTCCTTTTGATTTTCAGTGTGCTTATGCGAAAACCGGCGTCCCAACCGACTTATCAAAACAAAATATAAAATAAGCGCAACAGACAAAGAATTTTTCTATTCTTGTTTGTCGAAAAAGCAGCAATATCTACGGAATATTGGTAATCCGTCACGGAGGCGGGCATGTACCGCCGCAGTGACACCCTAAGAGAAAACCGGCGAAGGCGGCGTCAGAATTGGCGTCAAGCCTAGCCGGTTTTCGATGAAAAGGGGGAATCGGGGGCTTTCCCGCCGAAGCGCGCCCAGCGGGCGAAACAGCGAGGCGAGAATGGCGCTGCGGCACCCGCAGGGCACAAGATCAATTTTGCGCGAGCGTCACCGCGAGCAAAAGCAAAACCCAGAACCGCAAGAGGAAAAGGCGGTTTTGAATCCCTCCACCGCGCTTTAGCGCGGTCCCCCTCCCTTTGACAAGGGAGGTTTTGACAAAGACAACAGCCTTTGCGTAACCTCAGTTTGCCCGTTCCTGAGCCGCTGTATTTACGCCAGTCCTACCGCCATGCGCAGGATCTGCAGCGCATCGGACACTGTGATATCGCCGGAATGATCCATATCGGCAGCATTGAAAGCGTTGCCGGTCAAGGCGTCCAGTCCCACTGCTGCGCGAAGCGCTGCCAGCGCATCGGGAACCGCAACATCACCGTCTTGATTCACATCGCCCGGTTCAAATTCCGCCGCCTTGACGGTCACGATCGCGGGCGTCTGCCGAAAGCCGTCGGTCTTGGTGTAGATCACCTCGGCCTTGTCTCCGGTAAGGGGAGCGTCGGGATCCGCCCAGCTGAAGCCCTCGGGCAGGGCGATGGAGGATAGTGGCTGTCCCATCACGCCGGTCAGCTCCTCGGGGAGTACCACCAGCAGTGCCTGACGGCGCGCCAGCTTGTACTCGCCTGCCGATTGCAGCTTTCCATAGCTGACATTCTGCCCGCCCTTGGCGTCAAGAAACGCCTGCGGCATTGCCGTATAATAGATGTTGTATAAGCCGGGCGCCAGATCGTCAAGGCTTCTTGTGTCTTTTAGTCCGGTATTGACGCAGGTGGTATTGGTCTGTCCGCCGCTGCTGGTAAAGGAGTACTCGTTTTCAATCGAAAAATCGACCGTGTAATCGGCGTCCTCGGGGACATTGCCGACTGTCAGGTTCTTTACCAGATCTTCTCCCGTTGTCCCGGAACCCTTTACCATGGTGATATCCTCCACACCGTCGATCACCGGCTGGGTCTTGTAGTATTCCTCCATGGCGGCTTGCTGCTCGGGCGTTTGCTCCCAGCTGACATAATCGATGATAAAGCGGGTGTTGTCCTCGCCGAGATATTCTCCCGCATCGCCCGCCCAGTTGCCGCCTGCCGCCAGGTTGAGCTGGATATACTGCGGGCGGCAGAACGCCGCAGCCGCTTCCTTCCAGCGGCCGTCCTCGTCGGTTCTGGTCAGGTCAATGGAGTTGTATATTTCATTGTCCACATACCACTCGATCTTGTCGGGCGACCAGTTGATACCGTAGGTGTGGTAATCCTCGCTCAAGTTGTTCGGCAGCGTGATGCTGGCGCCGGAGCGGGTGGGCGCATAGCTGGCGTCAAAATCGGGCACGTTTGGCGTATACCAGTGCGGCGTTCCGTAAACGGTGCTGTTGCTGGTGCCGTCGCTCGGAGTCTCGCCCCATTTGGTTCTTTCCTCGGTCGGCGCGCCGACCATTTCCATCATATCAATTTCGCCGCACATCGGCCATTGATAGCCCTGCGTCAGATTGACGTCGCTGTTGAGCGTAAAATCCGCGCCCAGCGTCCAGAACGCGGGAAATGCGCCCTTCCCTTCGGGAAGCTTTGCCCTGATCTCCAGCTTGCCGTAGAGGAATTCCACCTTGCCTACGGTGCGGATGCTGCCCGAATTGTAGCACACCATGCGGTTGCCGCGCGGACTTTTGTACTGATCCTTCGGCGCGCGGTCGGTGATCTGAAGCACCAGATTGCCGTCCTCGAGATAGACGTTTTCGGGGTCGTCCACATAGTGCTGCTGCTCCACGCCGCGCACATTGCCGAGCTCATACCCCCAGATGTTCTGATTCAGGCTTTCGCCGTCAAAATCATCCCGCCAAACTTTTACGGTAAATTGATCTGTGTCAAGCATTTGATTCTCTCCTGTGTCTTCCGCCGAAGCGGTTATGCCGCATCCCGTGAAAAGCATAACAGCCAGACAGAGAGAAAGTAACCGCCGTTTCATCATGTACACTCCTTTTGCCTTAGAAAAACCGTTGATTTTCGTCTCTGCAAGATACCGGTTGTGTGATAAGTTGAGGTGAGGGAACACGCGCCGCTTCGCGCAGGCTCTCCTCACCTCAACCATAACATGCCCGGTTTCAAAAGTCAAGCTGTTTTATGCTGCGGGAAAAAGGTTTTACGCCTGATGCGGATTTTCCGTCCAGACGCGGACAAAATCCACCTCCATCGCGGCGGGCAGAGCCTTCAGGCACTCCTCCGAGCCGCCGCCGGGCCACTTGGCGGACTCCACGGTGAGCTTGATATAGCCGTCCAGCGGGCAAGCGCCCTTTCCGGCGGAACGCCACACCTCGCGGTCGTCGATGTAGAAGATGTAATCGGTCTCTCTCCGCCAAACCGCGAAGGTGTGGAATTTCCCGTCATAGATGTCCACGCCGGTGGTGGTAATGTTGGAGTCGGTCTGCGCCTTGTCGCCGTAGCCGTCCCAATGCAGCGCCTGGTTCCACTGGCCGCGCTCGCTGTGGATGCTTTCGAGAATGTCGATCTCCACACCGGAGGCGCTGGAGCCGTCCACCTTATCCACATCGCCTGCCATCAGCCAAAACGCGCCCCATACGCCCGGTACGACCGGGAAGCGAATGGACGCTTCATAATAGCCGAGACCCGCCTCAAATAAGCCTTTTGTCCGCACCGCGCCGGCGCCCACTCGCTCGTTCTCCGCGTCCCATTCTGCTTTGAGCAGCAGTTTTCCGTCGCCGCTCAAACAGGACATCCGGTCATCCCAGTAAGAGGTGCCGTCGCACCGCACCTGCTCCGGGCAGCGCTGCCACTTGGCAGGATCCAATACGGTTCCCTCGAAATTGTCTTCAAATAAAAGTGTTGCCATACTTGATTCCCTCCGCATTTTTCAGTATGTATAAAATACCACATTGTAAAGCGGGTGTCAATAAAAAAGAGGGCGGAAGCTTTCGCTTCCGCCCGAAGTATTCAGGTTTCGTCTGTTATCACAAATGCGGTACAGCCCGTGACCTGCGATTTTGGAATATCAAGGCAGTATGCGGCGGTGGCAGGATACATATCCGTAAGCGGTTCGCCGCTCTCGTCCGTGTGGTCGAAGCCTGTATACCGGAGATAGAGGGTAGCGGTATCGCCGTTTACCTCGACCTTTGTGAACTCACGCTGATACTGATGCGCACAGGTGCCGTTATGGATATCCATCACCAAAACATTCTGCTCAAAATATTCTTCGGTGTCGCGTTGATTGAGCCACTCGCCGAGCGCGGGATTCATGCCGGTTTCGGCTTCCAGCGTGGCAATCAGCGTATGGAGCGATTCCCGGCTGTCCGCCCAGAGGGTGGTCGCGTTTAAGAACTGCCCGGTCAACTCGCCTTCCAGATAGTAAAACTCGGTACTCGTCGGCACCAGAGATTCCGCCTGTGCGACGGTGATCTTCTTGCCGTCCGCAAAGCCTTTCGGAACGGTGACATAAACCGAAACGGCGTTATGAGCCGCTTCCGCTTCCTCATTCCGGTACCGCAGATAAACATATCCGTCGGTATAGGCGACCTGCTCTACTTTCGGGGCGGAGACAGAGGTGGAGAAGGTTTGAAAACTGATGAGATCATGCTCGTCAAAGAACGCCTCGTCATATCCTTCCGGCGCACCTTCTGCGGAGGTGTATAAAGCAGGAGTAGGATAATAGTAGTAAGATTCGGACGGGAAATTGTCGATCGTGTACCTTGTAACGGCAGAGGAGAAATCGCTCACCTCAAGCACCTTGTACACATCGGCGACAGCATCCAGCCCGACCGAGCAGCGAAGCGCTGCCAGCGCATCGGCAACATCAATGGTGCCGCTTCCGTCCAGATCGACATAAAATGCCGGGTCTTCATTGCCGGTGAACTGCGAAGGAATCGAGAAGGGGAGAGAGGACTCCAAGCCCACGGCATACCGAAGCAGCATCAGGGCGTCTGCTGCGGTAATGGAGCCGTCGCCGTTCCAGTCACCCATCTCGGTGATCTCAGCGTGTGCCCGCACATCGTCCTCGGAGATATCGCTTTCCTCGGCAGATACGGCAAAGGACATACTGCCAAGCAGCAGCATAGCTGCCAGGAAACCGGCTGTCAGCTTTTTCTTCATGCAAAATTCCTCCTTTTGTATTTGATTGCCGCTTCCGATATCACAGGGAAACGACAGCTTGTCATGATTATGATACCACTTTGTCTTTTCTTTGTCAATATATATTTTCGTGAATAGTATTGACGGAAATATAGTATTGTGTTATCATCAAAGCAGGCAAAGAGGAATCATACTTTGTTTGACATAGTGTCGCTTCTTTTGTAAAATAAGGATAGGAGATAGTGCAGGAGTGTAAGGCTATGTCATTGATGGACAATTTAAAGCGCGGCTCTGTGGAGCTTTTGCTGCTTACCCTGCTTCAGGAAAAGGATATGTACGGCTATCAGCTTTCGCAGGAGCTGCTGCAAAGAAGCAGCGGAAGATACCAGCTGCTGGAAAGCTCGATGTATCCGATCCTTTACCGTATGATCGATAAGGGGTATATCAGCGATCGCCGTGAGCTGGTGGGTCGGCGCCGGTTTCGGGTCTATTATCATATCGAAGCGGCGGGGCTTTCCTATCTGGAGGAAGCACGGGAGGTATACCTTTCCACCGTGGGCGGCGTGCTGGAAATTTTGGGAAAAAGGATTGAGGAGAATGACGACAGTGAACCGGAATAACCGAGCCGCAAAAAAATATCTGCAAAAGGTTCGCCGCAGCCTCACCTGCCCGCGAAAGCTGAAAAAGCGCATGCTGGACGGTCTGCGTTCGGATATCGACGCCTATCTGGAGGAACACCCCAACGCTTCTTTGGAGGATTTAACAGAGCGGTTCGGGGAACCGGCGGCATTGTCGGAATCCTACCTATCGGCGCTGGACGCCGGAGAGCTGAAGTCCGCGGTGAATGTGAAAAAGCGGGTGGTGCTGATCGTGCTGTCCGCCTGTGCGGCGGCGGTATTGATTTGGCTGATCGCCGTTTGCATTCTTCTTTATACCGCCCCCGGCGAGGAAACAGTGAGCTTTACGGAAACAATCGTTGATTATGGTTTTGTCAGCGATTCTTCTATTCCGTTAGCACAGGAACCAAATTGATCCTGTTTGTTCTTTTTCAGCCGCCCGCTGCCTTGATAGGCAGCGGGCGGCTTAATCTGTCAACAGCAGCCATCAACGAAAAAGGTCAGGCGGCAATGGTACTGCAACACCCACAGGACACATGGTCTATTTTGCTTTTATGGTATGGAATCCTTCCACCGCGCAAAGCGCGGTCCCCCTCCCTTTGACAAGGGAGGCACTGGCGATCAAATAGGTTTTACCGAAAATATAAACAAGGAAGGCTGACAAAAGCTTTCCTTGTTTATTTTAACCGCAAAAGCCAAATGCTGTTGTCAAAACCTCCCTTGTCAAAGGGAGGGGGACCATGCGGTAGCATGGTGGTGGGATTCTCTCGGTTCAAAGCGCGTGCTTCCGATTACCGCGCCAATACAAAAGAACCCACAGCGGGCGGTTTTGTGCCTTGACGAATGAGCAAATCTTCTTTATAATGGTAAATAAGTAGCACAAGGAGGTGCCGCATGAAGTTTCGGATCGACAAACATCATATTTCCATGGGGCTTGTCGCCTTTGTGGTGATCGTCTGCGCCATTTTGTTTTATCTGCTGCTGACAAATTTTGATTTCATCCTCGGCATCATCGGGAAGCTGCTCCATATCCTGATGCCGATCATCTGGGGGCTTGTGATCGCCTACTTGCTCAATCCCGTACTCCGCTTTTTCGAAAATCGGGTGTTCGGCAAGATCAAATGGAAAAAGCCGCGTCCCAAGCTGGTGACCGGGTTCTCGATCGCCTCGACCCTCTTTGTCATGCTTTTGATCGTTGCGGGTCTGCTTTGGCTCATCATTCCGCAGGTGCTTTACAGCGTGCGGGGCATTCTGGCGGCTCTGCCCGATTATATCAGCAATGCCGAGCGGCTTTTGAATGAGAATGTCATCAACAATCCGGCGTTCAAATCGCTCCTCCAAAACGGCTTTTCCTTTTTGGAAGAAGCGCTTGCCACCATCTCGGAGCAGCTTTCCCCGCGGCTCAACGAGTGGATCGGTCAGCTCACCGTGGGAGTGGTGGACTTCATCACCGGCTTCACCGATTTTGTGATCGGGATCATCGTATCGGTCTATGTCATGGCGTCGCGGGAGAAATTTGCCGAGCAGGCCAAAAAGCTGCTCTATGCGTTTTTGCCCGACCGCGTCTGCAAGAAAACGCTGAAGATCACCCGCATCACCAACGAGACCTTCGGCGGATTTCTGTCGGGCAAGCTGCTGGATTCGCTCATCATCGGGCTGATCTGCTTTATCGTGATGGCGCTGTTCCGCTGGGAGTACCCGGTGCTGATCAGCGTGGTGATCGGTGTGTTCAACATCATTCCGTTTTTCGGACCGGTCATCGGCGCGATTCCCTGTTTGATTATTCTTCTGCTGGCAAACCCCATGCACGCGCTGTTTTTCCTCATCTTCATCCTGCTGCTGCAAACCTTTGACGGGAACATCCTCGGCCCGAAGATTTTGGGGGAGGCAACCGATCTGCCGCCCTTCTGGGTGATCTTCGCCATTCTGGTCGGCGGCGGGATCGGCGGCAT
>CANQKG010000011.1 GCA_947624425.1 uncultured Clostridia bacterium
CTTTTCCTTTACTTCCCGTGCATTTTTTCTTTCAACACCCCCTTGACTTATTACCATTGGACTTTTTGTGTCTACCATGTGACAACATCGTTGACTGCCTTGTTTTGCTGCTCCCTAGTCAGTCTGGTATAGATCGCCGTGGTCGCGATATTGGAGTGACCCATGACATCGGCGAGCAGCGACAGATTGCTGTTTTTTTGCAAAAATTCGATCGCAAACAGATGCCGGAAGGCGTGTGGGTGCATCACCCGGCGGTCAATGCCGTACCGATCGGCGCACACCCTCAACATTGAGCGCACCGAGCCGGTTGTGATCGGCTCCCCATTCCGCCTGCCGCAGAGCCGACCCGCTGCCGGTAAGTGTGCATAGTGCGCCCTTGCCTCCCGCCGAAAGGACGCGGGGATATAAATCCGGCGGATTTTGCCTTTTGTCCACATCTCGGCATAGCCTCGGTCAAAGTCCGCCTTGGTGAGCCGCACATACTCGCTCACCCGTGCGCCGGTCACGGCGAGCAGCCGTATCCGGTAATACCACAGATCGTTCCGATCGCTCCGAAGCCCGTCCAGCAGACGAGCATACTCCCGCTCCGAGATCACATTTTCAATCACGGTACTCTGATGGACGCGGACGGTGCGGATTTTTTCCGCCGGCAGTCCGCACACATCGCAGTATGTGTTGTAGGCATTGAGCTTGACATTGATCCCGCGCGGTTTTTGACCCGCTGCCAGCATCGCCTGTTTCCACTCCGCCGCATTCTCCCGGTTTGCCGCCGGGTATCGGCGGAAAAACAGTCGCATACACAGCAGATACTCATCTATGGTATTTTGTGACAGCTCCCGCTCTGTCAGTTTTGTGCGATAGTCCGCCAGCTCCGGCGGATCGCAGATGTCAGTGGTCATATAGTTACCTCATTGGTCTGGTATTGTTAAGCTGTTGCAGCAGCTTGTCAGCGCGCCCCGCTAAATAACCACCAATGACTTACATCGTCCATACAGCCGCCGGTCGCGAAATCCTCAAACGCTTCCTCCGCCCCGCAGGTCGGGCAAATCTCTACGCTCACCCGGCGGGAGATTGCGTTGTGGTCGGTCATGGTGCGCCGCCCGCAGCGGGGACAAGGCATATCGCCTCCGTTTTTGCGCGCCCACTCGTACATATCCCGCCATACGGCGAGCATACCCTCCGGCGCCTTGATCGTCCGATTGTCTGTCATTTGGTTGCCCTCCTTGTTGGATAGACCCAGTCTGTCCACTTGTCCGCAAAATAGCTTATCGAGCTGCCGTCTTTGCCCTTAATCTTTTTGGCGATGCGGCGCAACCCCGCCCGCTCCATGTTTGCCCTGGCGACCCGCCGGGCAAGTCTGCGAGGGAAATAATATGTCATTTTACGCTTGATGCACATTTTTTGCCCCTCCCCTCCAGCTCGCGGCATTGGTCGTCAAACGCAAGCGGTGTGCGCGACCGTCCGCATTTGGTCAGTTTGCCGTCTGGCGTGACGGCGTATAAGTAATAGGCGCTCCTGTCCGGTGTCGAAGTAATCAGATAGACCAGCTGCCCCTTGGCGTCAAGCCCCTGCGTCCGGACCATCTGACCCTTCGGCGGTTTGATTGCGCCGGTGTCCACCGCTGTCATCGTCCTCATAGGTCTGCCACCTCCTCCGGTGGGAGATAGGGTGCCTCAATAATCCGCCGGATTCGGTCCAATTTGCGATCCATATCCTTCCAAAATGCGGCGTTATCTGCGGCGTGCGGAACCATTGGCGTGCCGTCCGGCTGTTTTTCCTCTGCCAATTTTCTCCATGCCTTTTGCTCTTTCTTGCGGTACTCGGTCGTGATGAGGATATAAGTCGACAAATCACCCCACTCTTTTTCGGTCAGTGTGACGGATCGCTTCCTCACCAAAAATTCCTTCATTGCCTGATCTTGCTGTTTTTCCTTTTCGTCCATTTTTAGCCCTCCTTGTTATCCGCAGAAAATTGAGAAATCTAAACTTGACGGGCAAAAAAATATGCCGGTATGTCCGTTGTCGGGATATCAAGGACAGCGCACGCCTTGATCATCTGATCCTGCGTCCACTCGCTTTTGCCCGACAGTTTGCGCCCTGCCGTAGTCGGCGTAATGCTTAATTTCGCCGCAAATTGGTCAATACTGCCGCATTTCTCGACAATCTTGCCTCGCAGTTTGCTTTGATCAAACACAGTTTTGCTCATAATTTAACCTCCTTCGATGTTGAGAAAACTCAATCTTTTTCTTCATGATACCACGCCTGTCAAGGTTTGTCAACAACTTTTTTGAGAAAACTAAATTTTTTTTTGAAAATCTATTGATTTTGGGGACGCGAGATAGTATAATGTTAACAAAGCACAACAAATGAGGTATCAAAATGAAAAGTTTTTCCTCCCGGCTGAAGGAGGCTATGGACGCCAAGGGCTACAAGCAGACCGATCTTGCGAGAGCGTCCGGCATCGATAAGTCGCTGATCAGCAATTATTTATCGGGCAACTATAAAGCCCGGCAGGACAACCTATATATTTTGGCAAAAGCCCTTGATGTGTCGGAAGCCTGGCTCATGGGATATGATGCTCCCGCCGAGCGGCAGCATATGCGGCAGCCGAATGATATTGATGATCTAAGCCAATACGGTATCATGCCTATCACAACCCAGCGAATCCCTCTTTTGGGTGACATTGCCTGCGGCGAGCCGATCTATGCCAATGAGGATCGCGCCTCCTATGTGGAGGTCGGGACGGAGATCAAAGCCGATTTTTGCCTCCGCGCCAAGGGTGACAGCATGGTCAATGCCCGTATCCTTGATGGCGACATCGTATTTATCCGGCAGCAGGAGATCGTTGCCGACGGCGAGATCGCGGCGGTGCTGATCGAGGACGAAGCCACGTTGAAGCGGGTCTATTATGACCGCGAGAACGGCATTTTGCAGCTGGTCGCGGAAAATCCGGCATTCAAGCCGCTGGTCTACACCGGCGAGCAACTAAACCATATCCGTATCCTAGGCAAAGCTATCGCTTTTCAAAGCGATGTAATATAAAGACATTATAGGAGGGTAACATCATGGATTTTATCGATCAGATCAAACAGTTCAGCGAGCGGGTCGCAAAGCTAATGGACGGCATTCAGACGGAGGAAGCCACCAAGACATCTATCATCATGCCCTTTTTCTCCCTGCTGGGGTATGACATTTTCAACCCGGACGAGTTTGTGCCGGAGTATACTGCCGATGTCGGCATCAAAAAGGGCGAAAAGGTAGATTATGCCATTCTGCGGGACGGCAATCCCGTGATCCTGATCGAGTGCAAATGGATCGGTGAAAATCTGCAAAACCACGACTCACAGCTATTTCGGTATTTTGGCACCAGCACCGCCAAATTTGCCATTTTGACAAACGGTCGGTTTTATAAGTTTTTCACCGACCTCGAAGCGCCCAACAAAATGGACGCCGTCCCCTTTTTGGAGATTGACATTCTCAATATCAAGGAGACACAGGTTGCGGAGCTGAAAAAATTTCACAAATCTGCATTTGACATTGCCGCCGTGTTTGATACCGCTTCCGAGCTGAAATATACCAATGAGTTTAAGCGGGCGTTTGCCGCCGAGCTGGCACAGCCGTCTGATGACTTTGTGCGTCACTTTCTCGTCTCGGCATACTCCGGGGTAAAAACACAGGCGATTATCGAAAAATTCCGCCCAATCGTCAAAAAAGCACTCAACAGTTATATCAGCGAGCAGATGAACGAGCGGATCAAGTTGGCGCTGGAGGCGAACGACAAGGATCAAAACGAAGCGGAAGAACCCGCTGCGCCGCCGGAGCCGGATACGAAGGAACCAAAAATCGTCACCACCAATGAGGAACTGGAAGCATACTTTATTGTCAAAAATCTGCTTAAGGACATCGTAGACATCGGCGACATTGTATATAAGGACAACGAGCGTTATATGAGCATACTCTACAAGGGCAACACTCGCAACTGGATATGCCGCTTTTATTTCGGCAACAAAAAGTCGATTGCGATCCCGGACGCAGGGAAGAAAGAGGTGCGGCACCCGATCGAAAACATCTATGATATTGAGAGCCTGGCGGACGAGCTGAAAGCGGCATTGTCAAGATACCTCTAAATTTTTTGGGCGAACACTGCGCTAAATGGTGGTTATCGTCAGTTTGCAAAATAATTTTACAAAAAGGAGCGGGATCAAATGGAACAGAAGGCATTTTATCAAACCAAAAAATTTTGGCTCATCTTTGCACCGATAGTGGTGGCGGTATTTGCAATTGCAATCATCGTTACTGTCCTATCACCGGCAAAACCAGTCAACATCTATGACCGAGCCGAAATCCACGATGTCCTAAATGGGTCCCGTGACACCAAGATCGGAGAATACTCTCTAATCAAAGCGACCTCCGATGAGGTGGACATGGAGTGCATTACAGACTGGTATACAAATTATGTTAAGCAGCACGACTATAACTGGTGTGTGATCGTTTACACCGACAAAAGCGACCACACCGGAGTATTTGCAAATCAGTCCTATGTCATCAAAGACGCCACGATTGAGCAGGACGCATATGGGGATTATATGTTGACCGGCAACTCCGGCACCACTTATTTCCCGGCGGCGGACGGTACTCTCGCGGCGTCCGAATAAACAAAAAATGACCTCCGGTGCAGCAACACCGGAGGTCGGTGACCAAATCAACAATACCAGACCAATGATATGATGATAGATGTGATATAAGCGTGACAGTAAGATGATACTTAAAATATTTTGAATTTCTCTTGACTTTTGAGCCTTTTTCGCATATACTATGTATGTAACATCGTTTGATGTTGCAAATATGTTAAGCAGGCTCTTGGTAGTAGGTAATCCCACCATAAGGGGTTTTCTGAATCAAGAGCCTTATTTTTTGACAGGGGGATATGAATGGTTAGGACGGCAATATTAGTAGATGGCGGATTCTATAGAAAAAGAGCAAACTACCTTTGGAAGAAAAAAACTGCGAAAGACAGAGCAAAAGAGTTATACTCTTACTGTCAAGCACATTTAGAGGACGAGCACCAGAAGCGATCATTGTACCGCATTTTTTACTATGATTGTCCACCAATCGAAAAAGAAATCTATCACCCTCTGCTCAAAAAGAACATTAAGTTGGAAGAAACGGAATTATTCGCTTGGTCAAATGAGTTTTTGGAAGAGTTAAAAAAGAAACGGAAGGTCGCTCTCCGTCTCGGTGAACTTTCTGGATATTCAGCCAGTTACAGTCTAAAACCGGAACTGACTAGACGCCTGCTCTCAGGTGAAATGACAGTTTCGGATATTACGAATCGCGATTTGACACTAGACATAAAGCAAAAGGGCGTGGATATGAAAATCGGACTTGACATCGCATCGCTCTCGTATAAAAAGCAGGTAGATCAAATTATACTTATTGCTGGAGACAGTGACTTTGTACCAGCTGCCAAACTTGCTAGAAGAGAAGGAATAGACTTTATCTTGGATCCAATGTGGGCAACAATAAAACCAAATCTCTATGAACATATTGACGGTTTGCAATCTCAATGGGGAAAACCGGACAAAAAACAGTTATAAAAAATGACCCCCGGTGCTGCTACACCGGAGGTCGGTGACCAAATCAACAATACCAGACCAATGATATGATGATATGGGGTCAATATCATTATATCGCTGTGTCCCAAAAAAGTCAAGCGGGAGGGCGATATTATGCCAATTTATAAGCTCAATGGATCAAAAAACGGAAAGCAGCGATACCGTGTGCGGGTCAATTACACAGACCGCAACGGCAAGGCGCACCAGATAGAGCGAATCACCTACGGCATGACCGAGGCGAAGAGGCTGGAGCGGGCGCTGGCGGACGATTACAAGGCGTCTGATCAGTCCACGCCGCGCATGACCGTGCGGGACTTATATCGGGAGTACATGGCGGCAAAGGAGCATGAGGTGCGCCGCAGCACTTATGATAAGACTATGCGCACATTTGACCACCATATCTTGCCGCAGCTCGGCGATCTACGGATCGACCGGCTGTCCGCAATCAGCCTGCAAAGGTGGAAAAATGATATTGCCGGACGCGGGCTGTCGATCGTCACCCAGCGCCATATTTACGCCGAGTTCCACACGATGCTCAATTATGCGGTACGAATGGAGTACCTCCACCGCAACCCGCTGCAGACGGTCGGAAATTTCAAAAGCCCGGATTTTGTCACGCCGCAGGACAAGCTCCACTATTACACGCCGGAACAATTTTTACAGTATATTGCCATGGCGAAGCGGGACGCCGAAGCCAAAAACTCGCTCACTGACTGGGGGTATTATGTCTTTTTTATGATCGCTTTTTACACCGGTATGCGCAAAGGCGAGATCAACGCCCTCAAATGGAGCGATATAGAGGGCAATATCCTCCTTGTGCGCCGCTCGGTCTGCCAAAAGCTCAAAGGGGTGGGGCTTGTGGAAACACCCCCAAAAAACAGAACCTCCTACCGGTCGCTGACCATACCGCGCCCCTTAATGGACGCGCTGGAAGAACACCGCGCCCGCTACCGACAAAACGGCATATATTCGGACGATCTCAGGGTATGCGGCGGCATAGAGTGTCTGAGCGACAGTTCGCTGTCCAATCGCAACAGTCATTTTGCTGCCGAAGCGGGTCTGCCGCATATCCGTATCCATGATTTTCGGCATAGCCACGCCTCTCTCCTTGCCAATGAGGGGATCAATATACAGGAGATTGCCCAGCGGCTGGGTCACGCCAAGATCGAACAGACCTGGAACACATATTCCCACCTTTACCCCCGCGAGGAGGAGCGGGCAGTCGCCATTTTGGATCGGATAAAATGATCGAATGAAAAACACGAATTTAACACGAATTTTCACAAAATCGTGATTTTTGACCAAAACCAACCAACCCAACGAAAACCGAAAAACCGCCTATTTGCAAGCGATTACGGACTTCATGGGGATAACAAAAATCATAAAAATACTTACTTTGCAAATCCAGCTACCCCAGCCAAAAATCGGCAAGTGTCAAAAGACGCTTGCCGATTTTACTTTTTCACTCTTCACTTTTTCACTTTTCACTGAAAAACTTCCTGTCTTGGGTGGTATTGCATTTTTCAAACAAAAGCGGTATAATAAAAGAAATTACAGCACAGGAGGTCATGATTATGCTGAATCAAAACATTGCGGACATGCTCAACGATCAGGTCAACAAGGAACTCTACTCCGCCTATCTCTACCTCGATTTCGCAAACTACTATGCGGACGAGGGACTGGACGGGTTCCAAAACTGGTACGAAGTACAGGCAAAGGAAGAGCGGGATCATGCCATGATCATCCGCCGGTATTTGCAGGATAACGGCGTGAGGGTCACCTTCCCCGCTATTGCCGAGCCGGACAAGGCTTTCCATGCGCATATCGACCCGCTGAAGGCAGGTTTGGAGCATGAGCAGTATGTCACCTCGCTGATCTCCGACATCTATTCCGCCGCATTTGACGCCAAGGATTTCAAGACCATGCAGTTTTTGGATTGGTTTGTCAAGGAGCAGGTGGAGGAGGAGAAAAACGCCGACGATCTCATTAAGAAAATGGAGCTGTTCGGCAGCGATCCGAAAGGGCTGTATATGCTCAATCAGGAGCTTTTGGCTCGCGTCTACACGCCCTCGACCATGCTTGCGGAATAAAAACAGCAGAAAATCGCCGCACTTTAAGTGCGGCGGTTTTTTTATTTCCGGATTGCTTTTTTGAGCAGCTGCAAGCCCCAGATCACGCAGCCGCCGATCACAAATGCGATCACGCAGCCGACCGTCACTTTCGAAAGGGTCAGCGGCGGCTGCGGCGTATCCAGCGTGGTCGGCCCCATCACGATCGCGTAAAGGGAGCCGAGCATCAGCCCGAGTACCAGATAGATCATCTGCGGACGGAACCGCACCAGACATTTTTTGATGATCTTGACCACCGTCACAAAGCCGATCAATATACCGATCCCGAAGCAGACAAGCATCGGCAGCGCATGAAAGTTTAGATGAATGAGATCCTTGATCCCGCTGATGACCGCAAGATACAGCCCGAAGATCAAAAGAAGGGTAGAGCCGGAAATGCCGGGCAGCACCATCGCCGAAATGGCAACCGCGCCCGCCAAGAGCGCATATCCGCCCAGACCCAATGTGAAAACAGAGGTGTCGATCCCGCCGGTCTCGCCGGTCGGATTAAAATAGGTGATCAGCGCCACCGCCGTGATCCCGATAAGGACAAAAATCATCTGCCAATAGTGACCGCGCAGCGTTTCTTTTTCCTCCGAAACAATGACCGGGATCGCAAAGACGATAAAGCCCAGAAAAAGCGAGGAAACAATATAAATGTGCGATTCAAAGACCCGACTGAGGATCAGCACCGCCGGAAGGAAGCCCAGCAGCCAGCCGGCCGCCAGCTTCAAAAGAAACTTCAGCGCTTTGATTCGCTCGGCTTTCTTACCCGATATCAGCGCGTCAATCGAACCGATAAACTCGTCGTAAAAGCCCATAATAAAGGCGATCGTGCCGCCCGACACGCCCGGAACGCTGTCCGCCAGCGCCATCAGCGCGCCGCCCAGTACATTGATGAATGAATTCATGTCCCCGCTCCCTTTTCATTTCTGTCCATATCATAGCATAGTTATGCCGCCAAAACAAGTGAAATCACAGATTTTCCGGTCAAAAGCAGGGAGAGGACTGCCGCAAGCATATCCGGGATGTGCAGTAATATCGTTTTGCCCTATTGCGCGGCGAGCGAATCTGCGGACAGCCGTTCTTTCATATCCCGCAAGTGTTTTTGGAAAATGGAACGGTCACATCCGATGCGGAATTTTGCCCCGGTTGTTCTGCACAGGCGCACATAATCTTTTGCCAGCGCACCGGGCAGATTGAGGCGTTCAAAGACCGCCTTATAGTATTCGGGCAAGAAGGTTTCCGCCCGGAAGGTCTCGTAAAACAGCGGCAGCGTCACCGCGTCGGAAACGGTTTTCGCGTCCAGCGCCGCGAGGTTTTCTAGGTCCTGCGGCTCCACGATGGGTGCGAGCATCTGCATGACGTAGCCGGTATTCAAATCGACGGAATCAAAATACCGGTCAAGCGGTACGTCCTCCGTCGAACAGCGGCGAAGCACATCGGCAGGCGTGTTGCAAGTCAACAGTTTTTCATACGAGATCGGCGGAAGAAAACAGCCGCAGCGCCGAATGGTTCCTGCCACATCTTTCAAAATATCCCGCTGCTCCTCTTCGGCAGCCGCCAAGAAGAAATCGGCGGAAAATTCACGGAACCGGCTGCTTGTTTTGAGCGCCTTGTTGACCCAATAGGAAAATCCTTCCCGTTGTGTTTCCGGCGTATGATTGCGGCTGAACCAGCTTGCTTCCCAATAGCCGTAAAAATCGGAATTTGCATCGGAGAGGCGGCTGATCGGCGTCGTGTTGAGGCGAAGGGTCACCGCCGCCCTTCCTCCGTGGGCGCGATGGTAGGTCGCGCCTGTAATTTCATGGATTGCAAGATCCCAGCCTCCTCCGTTCCTCTCCGTAAAGCATGCGCACTGCGCCGAACAGGCGCCTTTATGCCGCTTTTTAGGAAAACGCTGCGTTAGTTCGGGCAATTTTACTTCCTTGCCGGCGAAACTTTCTCCGAGCAGATTGCAGATTTCGGTAATCTCCTGTTCGTTTTCCAAAAAATAAAAGTACACTTCCTGCGGGCGATCGCTTTTTGGGGCGTTTCGCCTTTTTCTTTTGCCCAGAGTCAGCGAATCCCGTGCCAACCCGAAATGCTTTTCCAGCAGTTCTTTTACAACCGTATGTGTCATTTTTCCATTCCTTTCTGCATCCGAACTTTTCACATCGACCTGCTGAACCTACGATAGCAGATTTTATGTACCAAAAACGACCCGTTTAATGTGGTACTTTTATAACAGAGCGGCGGAGCAAGACAAAATTTGCAGTTTTGCCGAACAGCAGGATATACAAAAAATTGGTTCGTAATGGAGGTGGAAGCAACAGAAATAAAGGTTTGAGAAAAGTGACAGAATGCGCTACAATAAAATTAGGAAAGGAAAGTTGGTTTCGATGACAAATCGAGAGTTTGAAGAACAAGTAAAAATTCAACAAGAAGCACTTCGTCGAGAGAGTGAGAGGAAAGCTAAGAAAGCTGCTGACGTTGCACTATTTGCCGGTGCGCTCAGCGGGAATAAGCAGATTTCGGATCTATGCAGATCCATGATTCAGGGAAGGGTATATGGATATACTGCTCTGCTGGCGATGCTGGTAGGGATGATTGTTGGCGGCTTGTGGCATCTTCCTATCCTGTTTACCATTCCATGTATTGCAGTATGCGTATGGGTCCATCAAATGGCTAAAGGTACAGGAGCGTGGTTTCTTGCTGTCATACTTGATGTTGCTGTTTTTGCATTCTGGGCACTCATGAGGTTTGGCGTTATGCCATGCTGTTGGGAGTGAAAGAAGGATGAGGAGGAAAAAATGATAGAATTTGAAATTGAAAACGGTGTACTGAAAGGGTATGTTACAGAAGAAATCGTCCTGCCGGAGGGTGTGACCGAAATCGGAGATGAGGCATTTGCAGGCTGCAATTCCATGAACGCAGTCGTTCTGCCGCAGGGCGTTCAAAAAATCGGCGCCGGAGCATTCGAGGACTGCAAAAATCTCAAAAGCGTGACGCTGCCGAACAGTCTTATAGAGATTGGTAGGAGCGCTTTTGACGGTTGCAAAGAGCTGTCGTCGATCACGATTCCCGACAGCGTGACTGAAATCGGAGAAGAAGTCTTCCACTCGTGCAAGAATCTGACCGACGTTACCCTGCCAACCAGTTTTAAAAAGATCGGCGCCGCAGTTTTTGCTCACTGCACAAAGCTGTCGTCGATTACGATCCCGGACGGCGTGACCGAAATAGGGAAAGAAGCCTTCTTCTGGTGTGAGAATCTGACCGACGTCACCTTGCCAAACAGCCTTCGAAAGATCGGCGACGTAGCTTTTTCTTATTGTGAAGAGCTGCGGTCAATCACGATACCGGACGGCGTGGTCGAAATCGGAGAGGATGTCTTCTTCGCGTGCAAGAATCTGACCGACGTCATATTGCCAACCAGCTTGAAAAAAATCGGCGCCTCCGTTTTTGCTTATTGCAAAAAGCTGCCGATGATCACGATCCCGGAGGGTGTCGTCGAAATCGGAGAGAAAGCCTTCTTCACGTGTAAGAATTTGACCGACGTTACCCTGCCTGCCAGCCTGAAAAAGATGGGCGATGACGTATTCAGCTATGATCCGCTTGACTATGAAAACAATATGCCGGTGACCATCCACGCCCCGAAAGGGTCGTATGCGGAGCAGTACGCCAAGGAAAACGGGTTCGCCTTTTGTGAAATATAGGGCAACGACAAAAAGGAAAAAAGCCAAAGGAGAAAGTACGGTCAAAACGAGGCAGAGGCGATCGCCCGAACCAAAGGCGTGAAGGCGGTCATTCACTGCCGGAAAGGAGAGCTTGCAATGAACAGCTTTGAACCGAAAAAATTAGCGCTGCTGCGCATTTGGCAGATCCTCTGGGAACACAGCGACTATGAACACCCTCTGACGCAGAAGGAGATCGCGCAGCATCTGCAAAAGGATTACGGGATTTCCATTGAACGGAAGGCGATCAGCCACAATCTGTCCCTTTTGAAGGAGGCGGGCGCCGAGATCGAATCCTCGCGTGCCGGCAGTTATCTTGATTATCGGGATTTTGAGGACGCCGAGCTTCATCTGCTGATTGACGGCGTACTCTGCAGCCGCCACATCACCGCGAAGCGTTCCGCCGATCTCATCGAGCGGCTGTGCAAGCTTTCAAACAAGTATTTCCGTTCCCATGTCAAGAACATCTACTCGGTCGGGGATTGGAGCAAAACCGAAAACCCGGCACTATTTTACAACATTGAGATGATCGACGCGGCAATCGAGCAAAAATGCCGCATCGGCTATGATTACAACAAAATCGGAATCGACAAAAAGCTGCATAAATCCTCCTATCAGGTGGTGACGCCCTACCGGATGCTGCTGCACAATCAGCGGTATTATCTGATGGCGTACAGCGAATATTGGGGAAATATGGTTTTTCACCGGCTGGACCGCATCACCAATATGCGGCTGACCGAGGAAAAGGCTACTCCGCTGTCCGCAGTCCCCGGATACGAAAACGGTCTGGATTACAAAAAGCTTGCCACCTCGATGCCATATATGTATTCCGACAAGCCGGAGCGGATCACCTTTCTTGCGGATGTCGCGATCGTCGATCAGATCGTGGACTGGTTCGGCGATGACGTCCGGTTCGCCAAATGTCCGGATGAAGGAAAAGTTGAGGCGACCGTCACCGCCAGCCCCAATGCCATGAAGCATTGGGCCATGCAGTATATCAACCATGTGGAGATCAAGTCACCTCAGTCGCTGGTGGAGCAGATAAAAGACAATCTGCGGAAAGCCGTGGAGAAGTACAGCGGCTAACGGCGCATTCAATATCAAATCAAGACCCGCTTTCGGCCGGACAGCATTCCCCCTTTGATCGGGAAAGTGCTGCATGGATCCGGTGCGCGGCAAAAGCATGATACATTGGATCTATTGACATTTAATGGAGAGGACTTTAATATGCATATGATTCATAACAGACCAATGGAAACAAAAGTTGTCGGATTAGTAAAAACGGCCGATGAAGATTCCTATATATACGGTGAAAACAAACATTACATCATCCCGGAATACCAAAGGGAATACTCCTGGGAAGATAGCCAGATTGAAAGCTTCATTGAAAGCATAAAGCGTGCGGCAAAAGGCGAAAGTGTCTTCATGGGAACCGTGCAATTCAATTGTGAAGGCACCGATGAAGACACCGATACGCTAAATTTACATATCATAGACGGCCAGCAGAGAATGACTACTTTCTTGCTCTTATGTAGTATTTTGGAAAAGCTGTCGGGAAAAGACATCTTACAAAAACATCATATGGGTTTGAAGATCAAAAATTTCACATCAAATAATGACAAACTAAAGGAAGCTCTTGCTGTAAAATATGAAGATATAGATCATGTTTTAAATGAGAATAACCGTTATATGAAAAACATGAAACTATTGAAAGAGTTCGTGGATGAATTAGCGTCAAATGGTCAGATTGATGAAATAGTTACAACAATTTTTAGCAACATTTACTTTGTTGAACTTGTGACTAAGGGCATTCCTTTGCCTCAGGTTGTGGATATATTCAACACAATAAATACGACCGGATTGGATTTAAATAGTGCAGACCTTTTCAAACTGCAATTCTACGAATACTTAAATAAAAAGTATCCTAACGAAAACTGGATGCAGCAAATCTGTGATCTTTATGAAAAAGTCAATGAGTACGAGTACAAGATGCAGGATATTCTTGATATATATAAACATTGTATCGGTGCAAAACACGAACTTTCTTGGGAAAAGCTTTCCAACAGTAATGAGAAATTTTTTGAAGAAATTTTGAGCGAAGAGGGCTCCAAAGGTAAAGAGGATATTTTAAAGTTTGAGAAATTCGAAAAAATTGTTAAAATATATATTGATTTCAAAAAGACGCCTTATGTGACCAAAACCATCGATGCATTTGCTGAAAATGTGATACAGGAAACCCGATACGGCAGATATAGGACACTGCCGTATGTTGCTGCTTATTTCAATAATCAAAATTATGCATTGGCGCTGAAAAGCGCTATGACCGCAGCGAAATACCTGATTGTCTGCTCGGTTAACTTTGACAAGGCAATTAACCCCGTTCAAACCTTTATGTGTAAAACAATACTCCCGGCATTAAGCAGAAACGAAGACATAGAGGATGTAATACAAAAAAAGATACGAAAATCTCCTTATTGTAGAGAGAATGCAGTTGATAATTGGAACAAAGAAGAGTTTAAAAGACGAATCGAAAAAGGTTTATTTTATAACGGAAAACGCGCGTATATTATTTGTATGCTTTCGGCTCTGCTTGAAGAAATTAGCGCAAAAACAAAATTTCAAGACATTGAAGCAAAACTATTTGCATGGAAAGTTTTTAAGTATGATATGGAACATATATGCGCAAGAGAGATTTTTGAAAGAACAGATCCGGATAATATACCAGCGTACAATGGCATTGGAAATCTTGTCGTGCTAAATAGAAGCATTAATAGAGGAATAGGGAACAGTGCTGTCAAAGAGAAAGTCGCAAAGTATGAAAATAGTAACAGCTATGAAACAGAACCAAAATTTGTTTCAGTCATGCGTGTGGCAGAGCAGATCAAAGCTGCCAACAATATATGGGGAATAGACCAGGTTGAAAAACGATGTCAAGAGCAAGAAAAGCTGTTATGTGAATTTCTGGGGTTAGATTAATATCCGATAGGGGCAAATCGCCCGAAAGCGGTTGTCTTCCGCCATTTTCGCACCCGATCGGCTTGCCATATGCCGGTATAACCTGCGCCGCTCAGGCACGATCTGACGAAAAAATCCCTCGCTTTCAGGTGCAGGGCAGTTTGGGCGGAGCAAAATTTTTCAAGATCAAGGTCGAAAAACGAAGAAATACTGCCGTATTGCAATGTACCAAAAATGTCTCCTCTGATGTTGTACGATAAAAGCGTAAAACATCGGGGGAGGCTTTTTTATGAACGCCAAAAACATAAGAGAAATATTGGTTTCCTATTTGAAAGCAACCCATCGTGAGATGCGGATTTATCAGGAAAAAAGCATTGGCAGCTCGATTTGCGATCTTATGACTGTCACCAATGAATTGACCGGTTACGAAATCAAAAGCGACGGCGATAATTACCAAAGGAAGGCAAAACAGGTAACGAAAATAAGGTGCAAGCGAAAAGCCGCGAGAAAATCTCGCGGCTTTTTGTCCCTCATTCGCCTTTATGCCCTAAACCCGATTTCGCGGATTTTGGTTCCCGGCTTTACCGCCGGCGTCTCAATATCCTCCGCGCAGAGGGTGGTAAGCTCCCGCTGTGTGATACTCTCGGGGTCAAGGGTGAGGATACGCCCGGCTCGGTTCATTTTGGCCTGCTCGATCAGGTTCCGCACAAAGCGCCCATTGCCGAAGTCGGATTGTTTTCTCGCCTCCTCAAAAACGCGGGTAAGCTTTTGCAGCGCATCTTTGGTCAGCGTAACGCCCTTGCTTTTCCCAATCAGCCGGGCAATGCCGCAAAGCTCCTCGGTGCTGTAATCGGCAAAGGGAACATGAAACGCGATGCGGGAACGAAGGCCGGGATTTTTTTCGAGGAACCGCTCCATCTCCTCCGGGTACCCGGCAAAGATGACTACCATATCCTCCCGATGGTTCTCCATCTCCTGCACGATGGTATTGATGGCCTCATCCCCGTAAAGCCCGTCCCTCTCCTCCGCAAGAGAATAGGCCTCATCGATGAAAAGCACGCCTCCTTTGGCGGCTCGGAATTTATTCTTGACAAGCTGCGCTGTCCAGCCGACATACTTGCCCACCAGATCGGCGCGGCCGACCTCCACCAGATGACCTTTGGAAAGAAGCCCGTTTTCCTTCATAATGCGGGCGAACAGGCGCGCCGCCGTGGTTTTCGCCGTGCCGGGATTTCCGGTAAAGACCATATGCATGGCGGGATGATCCGGTTTGAGACCCTTTTCCCGATAGATGCGCTGTACCTTATAGTAATCCAGCGCCTTTTGGATGACCGATTTTGCTTCGGTCAGCCCGATCATTTCCTGCAAGTCCATATATGCGGAACCCTGTGCCTTTTCTTTGACGGCTTCCTTTCGGCAACCCGTGATTTCTTTGTACTGCGGAAAGACGGAGGTCCTCAGCTTGTTGTTATACCATTCGTCAAACATCACGCGCAATTCGCCGGGCAGATACTTTTTATCGCTTTCCAGCCGGGAATAGAGCTTTTTATCCGCGCGGATCCGGTTTGCGGAGGCCAGCCCTTTCAGATATTCGGCGGAGCGTCCCTCATCC
>CANQKG010000012.1 GCA_947624425.1 uncultured Clostridia bacterium
CCAACGAGGAAACGGGACAGACCATCATCGCCGGTATGGGCGAGCTGCACCTGGAGATCATCGTCGACCGCCTGCTCCGTGAGTTCAAGGTGGAAGCGAATGTCGGTGCGCCGCAGGTTTCCTATAAGGAGACGATCCGCAGAAGCGCCGACGTCGACTTCAAGTACAAAAAGCAGACGGGCGGCTCCGGTCAGTACGCACACGTCAAGATCAAGGTCGAGCCGAACGAGTCCGGCAAGGGCTACGAGTTTATAAACTCGGTCACCGGCGGCAGCGTCCCGAAGGAGTATATTCCGGCGGTGGACGCCGGTATCCAGGGCGCCATGCAAAGCGGCGTGCTGGCAGGCTACCAGGTCGTCGATGTGAAGGTGGAGCTGTACGACGGCTCCTATCACGAGGTAGACTCGTCCGAGATGGCGTTTAAGATCGCCGGTTCGATGGCGTTTAAAGACGCGATGCGGAAGGCAGATCCGGTCATCATGGAGCCGATCATGAAGGTGGCGGTCATCGTCCCCGAGGAGTATATGGGCGATGTGATCGGCGACTTAAACTCCCGCCGCGGGCAGATCCAGGGTATGGACGCCCGACCCGGCGCACAGCAGATCAATGCGTTTGTGCCGTTGTCCGAGATGTTCGGCTACTCCAATACGCTTCGTTCCAGAACACAGGGACGCGGCCAGTATTCGATGGAGCCGAGCCATTATACCGAGGTGCCGAAGTCCATTGCGGACGGCATCATCAGCGAAAAGAAGAAGGCCGACTAAGTCAGCTTCTTAAATAAAATTCTAAGGAGGAATTACCCATGTCCAAAGCAAAGTTCGAGAGAAACAAGCCTCATGTCAACATCGGAACCATCGGTCACGTTGACCATGGCAAAACTACGCTGACTGCGGCAATCACCAAGACTCTGGGTCTGAAGGGTCAGGCGCAGTATGTCGATTATGCGAATATCGACAAGGCGCCGGAGGAAAGAGAGCGCGGTATCACCATCAATACCGCACACGTGGAGTATGAGACCGATAACCGTCACTATGCTCACGTGGACTGCCCGGGGCACGCCGACTATGTCAAGAACATGATCACCGGCGCTGCTCAGATGGATGGCGCTATCCTGGTCGTGTCCGCGGCTGACGGCCCGATGCCGCAGACCCGCGAGCATATCCTGCTGTCCCGTCAGGTCGGCGTTCCCTACATCGTCGTGTTCTTGAACAAGGCGGATCAGGTGGACGATCCCGAGCTGCTCGAGCTGGTCGAGATGGAAGTACGCGATCTGCTGACCGAGTATGACTTCCCCGGCGACGATATTCCCATCATCACCGGTTCCGCACTCCAGACGCTCGAGGCGCCGGAGGATCTGAGCGATCCGGCCTACAAGCCGATCCTTGACCTGATGGACGCTGTGGACGAGTATATCCCGACTCCGGATCGTAAGGCGGATCTGCCTTTCCTGATGCCGGTCGAGGACGTGTTCACCATCACCGGACGCGGCACCGTTGCCACCGGCCGTGTGGAGAGAGGCCGTCTGAATTTGAACGACGAGGTCGAGATCATCGGTCTGACCGAGGAGCGCGCCAAGACCGTTGTAACCGGTATCGAGATGTTCCGGAAGCTGCTTGACTACGCCGAGGCGGGCGACAATATCGGCGCTCTGCTCCGCGGCGTTCAGAGAAACGAGATCGAGCGCGGTCAGGTTCTCTGCAAGCCCGGCAGCGTGAATCCGCACACCAAGTTCTCCGGTCAGGTTTACGTCCTGAAGAAGGAGGAGGGTGGCCGTCACACTCCGTTTTTCAACAACTATCGTCCGCAGTTCTATTTCAGAACCACCGACGTGACCGGTACCATCACTCTGCCGGAAGGCGTTGAGATGTGCATGCCCGGCGATAACGTTGAGATCTCTGTGGAGCTGATCACCCCGATCGCGATCGAGGAAGGCCTCCGCTTCGCGATCCGTGAGGGCGGCCGTACCGTCGGTTCCGGCGTTGTCACCAAGATCAACGGCTAAAGAACAACCAAACAAAAACTGCCTGCCGCATGGCGGGCAGTTTTTCAGTTTGCCGAAAACCGCTTTTGCCGGTATCGTAAAATCAGTTTCGGGATAAGGAGGATACTCGTTGGAACAAGACATAAACAGTGCGCTTACACAAGTAGGCGGCGCCGTCTTTCAAAGCCTTGTGGCGCCGGTTTTGCAAATCGCCGTCCCGCTCCTTATCATCGGTGTTGCAGTCCTGCTCCTGATCCGCCTGGTACAGTGGCTGGAATATCGAAAGTCATCCTATCGTGCCGTCACACATAAGTCGTTTGGTGCGGTGTCCGGCGATAAGGATACGGCAGATCAGCTGGGTTCACGCGGAGAATATCTGATCGAGCATAATCTGAAGGGGCTTTCGGGCTATCACCGGTTTTTGTTTAACTGCTATCTGCCGAAGGATGACGGAAAAACAACCGAGATAGACGCCATATTGCTGCACACTTCCGGCATTTATGTATTTGAGTCCAAAAATTACAGCGGCTGGATTTTTGGACGGGATTCAGATCGGTATTGGACGCAGACCTTGCCTGCGGGGAAAGGAAAATCCCGAAAAGAGCGGTTTTATAATCCCGTCAAGCAGAACGAAGGGCATATCAAATGGTTGCTCAAATACCTTTCTGATCTGCCGAATCTGCGGGTCTATTCCTTTATTCTGTTCAGTGACCGGTGCGAGTTAAAAAATATCAATTTGACCGGAAGAAAGCATCATGTGATCCATCGTGGGAAGGTGCGAGGCGCGGTAGAATCGGTCGCCGCAAGAGAAGGTGTGCATTTGAGCGCTTCGGAGATCGATGCGATCTATGACCGGCTCTATCCGCTGACACAGGTGACCGCCGCCGAGCGGATCGCTCATCTGCAATCGATACGGGAGGCTCAAAATAAGGCGGCGCCGCATCCCAAAACACGAAACAGGCAGGAGGTCTGCCCGCTTTGCGGTGCGCCTTTGGCACTGCGTACTGTGGAAAAGGGCGAAGATGAAACCGAGTATGTTTACATCTGCTCCGATTATCCGAAATGCCGATACAACCGTCCGGCGATTTGAACCGCGCCGCAGTCTCCCGTCCTTGTCAAGACCTCCCTTGTCATAATTTCCTACAAAGCCAAGTGCGACTGTCAAGACCTCCCTTGTCAAAGGGAGGGGGACCGCGAAGCGGTGGAGGGATTCCAAAGCACTAGCTTAATGAAAACCGCAATCTATGGGCAGACGCGAAAGCTTAACTAGCTTGGTGGTAATCATAATTTCACAGCAGACGCTCTTTCTGTATGGAAATCGAAAACTCGGTAACAACCCGCAAGAGGGGAAAATCTTTTTCAGAAAAAGATTTTCCCCTCTGCGAGCTTCTTTAGAAAAAATGTCGGGCTTATCGACAGAAATCCGCAATCGTGTCGTTCCATTTCAGTTTTCCGCTTGTTATCATGTAATTACAAAATCAAACGGAGGTATGGAACTATGAACACAGACAAGATTTATGCCGAGGCGATTGTAAACGAGTATTCCAAAAAGAACGCGTCAAAGGTAGTTGCGCTCCGCAAGCTGGACAGGGCGGCGAAGATGCCCGCTCAGATTTTCACTTACACCTTTGGCATCGTATGCGCTCTGATCGCGGGAACGGGAATGTGCCTGTCGATGGGCGTCATTGGAGCGGGAACGGCAGTATTCACGGGGCTTGGAATTGTGGTCGGTATCATCGGTTTTGCGGGAATGGCTGTGAATTATCCGATCTATCGGCGGATTTTGCAGAAAAGCAAAAACAAATATGCCGGCGACATCATTCGTCTTGCAACAGAGATTGCGGGCGATGGGAATTGAAATCATAGCGGCAGAGAAAGGGGGCAAAACGGTTGAACAAGGCGGAAAGCAGATATTTCAGTACCGCCTCACGCATGGATGAGGCTCTGATCGAGTGCTTGGAGAAAAAAGACTTTGAGTATATCACCGTGAAAGAAATATGCGAAAAAGCAGGCGTCAACCGTTCCACCTTTTATCTGCATTATGAAACGATCGCCGACCTGTTGAATGAATGTGTGGCGTACACAAACAATAAATGCTTTCAGAGGTATTCTTCCGAGCTTGCCGACATAAAGCGGCGGCTGA
This sequence comes from uncultured Clostridia bacterium, assembly GCA_947624425.1. GTDB lineage: Bacteria > Bacillota > Clostridia > Oscillospirales > Ruminococcaceae > CANQKG01. Next base: position 4,125 of record CANQKG010000012.1, read on the forward strand.
CATCGGAACATCCGGAGGATTTGATTTTCATTTCTCCCGATTACCTAATGCCGTATTTTCAATTTGTCAGAGAGAACAAGCGGTTATTCAAGGTAGCGCTTTCTCAACCTGCTTCTTTGCATGCAGAGGATACCTTTCGGCAGCTGTTTGCAGACATCTTTTCACCGGTGTTGGACAGATTTCATTTTGCACAGAAAGATAAATCATATATTATTATGTTTTATATCGGCGGTCTTATCGCCGTTGTCAGGGAATGGATCGGGAAAGACTGCGCTGACCCCATAGAACAGATTGTGGATGTCTGTATGCGCTGTATCATTCCGAGCGGCAGAGAAACAGAGTTTTTGAATAGGGAAAGCCATGCTTAAAAGGAACAAAAGCGATACAAAATGAAATGCGAAAAGCAAAGGTTTGAATAGAAAAAATTTATATACACGCTCGAACACCCTGTCCGGCCGGACAGGCTGCCCTCCCTTGTGAAAGGGCTTTCCTGCCGAAGCGCGTCCTGTGGACGATGAAGCAAGGCGGCAATGAACCGCAATTCTGCCGTCTTTGTCAAAACCTCCCTTGTCAAAGGGAGGGGGACCGCGAAGCGGTGGAGGGATTCAAAAAGCAAAAGTAAAATGAAACCCCGCAAGATTGAATAAACAGAACACCCTGTCCGGCCGGACAGGGTGTTCTGTTTATTTTTCCGGTTTCATATAGTAAAAAGAGACAAGTTGCACGGGAGTGACGCTGTATGGAACTCATGGAACGGGATTATGCGGAAGGGAAGCCGCAGCAAACGCCGGAGGGCGGACTGAGCGAACCGGAGGCGGCGGCGCGGCAGAGGGCATACGGGTCAAACCGGCTGCCGCAGAAAAAGCCGCCCTCTGCGCTGCGGGTGTTTGCGGGTCAGTTTCGGGACGTCATGGTGCTGATTTTGCTTGTCTGCACCGTCGTCTCCCTGCTGATGGGGGAGTATGCCGAGGCGGTCACGGTGGCAGTGCTGGTTTTGCTCAATGCGCTGCTGGGCTTTTTGCAGGAGCGCCGCACCGAACGAACCTTGCAGGCGCTGGCAGCGCTTTCGGCGCCCACCGCACGGGTGCGGCGGGACGGTGAAATGAAAGTCATACCTGCCGATGAGGTCACGATGGGAGATCTGCTTCTGCTCGAAGCGGGCGACCGCATTCCCGCCGACGCGGCGGTTTTGCAGGGGTTCGGGCTGTCTGCCGATGAGTCCCTTTTGACCGGCGAATCGGAGGAGATCCCAAAAGAGGAGGGCGCCGCCCTTTACGCCGGAACCGTGCTGCTCAAAGGCCACGGCAGGGCGGTGGTGACCGCCGTCGGCGAAAAAACCAAAATGGGGCAGATCGCCGCCATGCTGGGTCAGGTGGAGGAGCCGCCCACGCCTTTACAGGAGCAGTTAAAGCATCTGGGACGGATCATCGCGATAGGCTGCCTTGCCGCCTGTGCGCTGGTCAGCGTGCTGGGATTGCTGCGTGGCGAGGAGCCGCTGCAAATGCTCTTGACCGGTATCTCCCTTGCAGTGGCGGCGGTGCCGGAGGGACTGCCCGCGATCGTCACCGTCACGTTGGCGCTGGGCGTGCGCCGCATGGCAAAAAAGCGCGCGCTGGTGCGAAAGCTCTATGCGGTGGAAACACTCGGCTGTACCACCGTGATCTGTGCCGATAAGACCGGAACCCTGACCGAAAACCGGATGGCGGTCGCGGTGGTGCGGCTTCCCGACGCCGAGCTGACCGTCACGCCGCCCGGCGAACAGACGGTGTTTCGCTGCGGCGGCGCGCCCGCCTCGGTTCGCACTCACCCGCAGCTATTGCCGATCCTGCTCACTGCCGCGCTTTGCAATCATGCATCCCTCTCTTTCCCGAACGGTACGCCGTCCCATCGGGACCGTGCCGCCCGTCTCCCTCTCACCGGCGCAAGGGAGGAAGGGGAGCCGACCGAAACCGCCTTGCTCCGGCTGGCGGCCGAGAACGGGATATTCCCGCAGGAGCTGGCGGAGAAAAACACCCTTGTGGCGGAGCAGCCCTTTGACAGCGAGCGGAAGCGGATGTCGGTCTGCACGGTCGATCAGACCGGGCGGAGAACGCTTTGGGTCAAGGGCGCGGCGGAGCAGGTTCTGCCGCTTTGCACCCGGATCAAAACGCCGGACGGCAGCCGCCCGCTGGAAGACGCCGAGCGAAAGGGGCAGTTGTCCCTTTGTGATACCATGTCGGAACAGGGGCTTCGGGTGCTGGCGTTTGCCCTGCGTACCGACCCTGAGGATCAAACGGAGCAGGGACTTACCTTTCTCGGGCTTATGGGGCTTTACGATCCGCCCCGTGCCGACGCCGCACAGGCGGTGGCGGACTGCCGCCGTGCCGGTATCCGCGTGGTCATGATCACCGGCGACCACCCCAAAACGGCAAAGGCGGTCGCCAAAAAGCTCGCGATCTGCGAGGAAGACGACCGGGTCTGCACCGGCGCACAGCTGCAGAAAATGGACGATGAAGCGCTCTGCCGCACGGTACCGGACTGTCGGGTTTATGCGCGGGTGACGCCGGCGGACAAACTGCGGCTGGTGACCGCCTTGCAGAAAACCGGCGCGGTGGTCGCCATGACGGGGGACGGCGTGAACGACGCGCCTGCCATCCGCCGCGCCGACATCGGCGTTGCCATGGGGGAAAACGGCACCGACGTAGCGCGCTCCGCCGCCGACATGGTGCTGACCGACGACCGCTTTTCCACCATCGTTTCCGCCGTGCGGGAGGGCAGGGCGATCTATGCCAATATGCGGAAATTTATCCGGTATCTGCTTTCCTGCAATCTGGGCGAGGTGCTGACCATGCTGCTGGCGATGCTGATGGGAATGCCGACGCCGCTGCTGCCGATCCACATTCTTCTGATGAACCTGCTGACCGACGGCCTGCCCGCGCTGGCGCTTGCGGTCGAGCCGCCCGAGGAACGGGTGATGAGCCGCCGTCCCCGCCGGAGAGGGGAAAGCGTTTTTTCACATGGCATGGGCGGCGATATCCTGCTGCGGGGCTGCCTGATCGGGCTGTCGGCGCTGGCGTCCTTTGTCTTTCTGCTCTCGGCGGGAGGCGACCTTGCCGCCGCACGGACGGGCGCCTTTTTGACCCTCAATCTCGCGCAGCTCTGCCATGTGTTCGAGTGCAGCAGAGAGGACGGTTCATTGCTTTCATTCAGCCTCCGGCGAAATCCGCGGCTGACCGGCTCGGTGCTGCTGTCGCTTTTGCTGATTTTCTGTGCGCTTTATCTGCCGCCGGTCGCCGCTTTGACCGGACTGATACCGCTCACCCTGTCCCAAACGGCGGCGGCGTGGTGCGCAGCACTTGCCGTACCGGTGGCGGTGGCGGTGTTCCGGCTCCTGGAGCGGAAACACAAATAATTGCACATATTTTATAAATTTTCGTTGTCATGACGGTGCTTTTTGTGGTATACTGAAAAAAAGCGCCCAGCGCAAAGGGGAGGAAGTTATGAGAAAAACCAAGATCATCTGTACGCTCGGTCCGTCCACCGATGACGAGGCAGTGCTCCGCGCACTGATGCAAAACGGGATGAACGTCGCCCGCTTCAACTTTTCCCACCAGACCCACCCGGAGCATAAAAAGCGGTTCGACACTCTGGTGCGCCTGCGGGAGGAGCTGAATCTCCCGGTTGCCGCTTTGCTGGACACCAAGGGTCCCGAGATCCGGCTCGGCGATTTTGAAAACGGCAAGATCGAGCTGCACGAGGGGGACGCCTTCACCCTGACCACCGAGAAGATCCTCGGAAACGAAAAGCGTGCCTCGGTCACCTTTGCCGGGCTGCCGGCGGACGTGTCGGTCGGCACCCGCATTTTGATCGACGACGGGCTGATCGAGATGAAGGCGACCGCCGTACGGGAAACCGAGATCGACTGTATCGTGACAAACGGCGGACCGGTCTCCAACCACAAGGGGGTCAATGTGCCTGGGGTCACCCTCTCGATGCCCTTTATCAGCGAGCAGGATGAGCGGGATATCTGCTTCGGCATTGAAACCGGCTTTGATTTTATCGCGGCGTCCTTTACCCGCTCGGCGGATGATATCCGGGCGATCCGGCGGATCCTCACCAGGGAGCATTGCGACTGGATGAAGATCATTGCGAAAATCGAGAACGCCGACGGCGTCAACAATATCGACGAGATCCTCCGCGTGGCGGACGGCATCATGGTCGCGCGGGGCGATATGGGAGTTGAGATCCCGATGGAGGATGTGCCGATCCTCCAGAAAAAGCTGATCCTCAAGGCGTATAACGCCGGCAAGCTGGTCATCACCGCCACCCAGATGCTCGATTCGATGATGAAAAATCCCCGCCCGACCCGTGCCGAATCCACCGACGTGGCGAACGCCATCTATGACGGCACCAGCGCCATCATGCTTTCGGGCGAAACGGCGGCAGGAAAATATCCGGTGGAGTCGCTGATCACCATGGCGCAGATCGCCACCCGCACCGAGGCGGATATCGACTACCGCAAGCGGTTCGCCAACCGTGAGATGACCGAGGCGCCTCATGTCACCAATGCGATCTCCCACGCGACCGTCAGCGCCGCGCATGACCTCGGCGCCAGCGCGATCATCACCGTTACCAAATCGGGCGACACGGCGCGGATGATCAGCAAGTACCGCCCGAGCACGCCGATCATCGGCTGTACCTTCGTTCCCCGCGTACTGCGGCAGATGAACCTCTCCTGGGGCGTGATCCCGGTCGAGGTGGAGGAGAAGCGGGACACCGACGAATTGTTCGACCATGCGGTGGAATGTGCGCTTCGGGACGGCGCGGTACATACCAGCGATCTGGTGGTCATCACCGCCGGCATTCCGCTGGGCGTGTCCGGTACCACCAATATGCTGAAGGTTCATGTGGTGGGCGATATTCTCATCAAAGGCGCCGGCGTGACCGACGGTACCGTTCATGCGACCTTGTGCGTGGCGCATGACGAGGAAGCAGCACTCCGGCAGTTCCAGAGCGGCGATATTCTGGTGGTGCCGCAGGTGACCAAAAAGATGCTCGATCTGGTGCGGTACGCCTCCGGTATCATCACCGAAGCGGGCGGCAGCGAAACCATGGCGGAGATCGTGGGACGGGCGATGGAGATCCCCGTTATCATCGGCGCGGAACACGCGACCGACCTGCTGAAAAACGGCATTTCGGTGCTGCTGGACGCCAAAAACGGGATTGTCTCGAACGAGGACAGCGGCGCCTGAAGATTTCGTTGAAAATTTCACAAAATCGTTTCGGAACTATTGACAAAATTCGTATAGACTGTTATAATGACAGTACTATTCACAGCCAGGTCGGTTCCCGGTTGGGACAACCCGTTTCGCACCCGAAACGGCGGCGTTTTGATCGGCCTGAGTGAAAATATCCAAAAAAGGGAGTATGATTATGAAAAAGCTGACAAGCCTGTTGCTGGCAGCTGCCCTTCTCGTAGGCAGTATGGGCTTACTGGCGGCGCCGGCAGCTGCGGCAACGGTTGCTCCGGAAGAGGGCGCGGGCATCGTCAAGCTTGAGGGTTTCAAAACGGGCGAAGCGTTCGCGGCGTCTATCCCTCAGGCGGACGGATTTTTGCTGGAGACCGCGGCAACAAAGGACGGCGTTGTGACCATCAGGGTCAATCCCACTGCCGCCAATTTGACCTATAAGGTTCCGGTAAAAGCCGGTGACACTTTGGTCAGCGTGGATGTAGATGAGATGGTTGCCGGCAACCGGATTTTCCCGCAGTTGATGAATAAAAAAGCGCTGAGCATTCTGGTGAATGCCGATGCGGGCGTGACGGTGAACTCGATGTCTTACTATGTCAACGCCTATCTGCTGGATCTGGGGACGGCTTCTTCCACCGAGGTACTGCGCGGTGACGTGAATCTGAACGGCACGGTCGAAGTGACCGACGCGCTGGAGGCGCTCCGTGCGGCGGTGCAGCTGACCACGCTGGAGGGCGATGCTCTGAAGGCTGCCGACTTGGACGGCAAGGATGGCGTCACGGTTGCGGATGCGCTGGGTATCCTGCGGATCGCCGTGGGACTGGATGCATAAGCGCCGATAGGAGGGTGAAACGATGAAAAAACTTTGGATGCCTGTTTTAGCTGTTGCGCTGGCTGTCGGCGTTTCCGCCACTTCCTTTGCGGCACAGTGGAAAACGGCTTATGAGGGTTTACTGACCGAGCCGATGGAGGCAACTCTGACCTCCGTGACCGATCTGGGCGCGGACTTTTTGGTCAGCAATGAGGCCGCTCCGGCTTCCGATACCGCAGCGGACGCCGCGAATGTGACCGATCAGAATGAAACTACCGAATGGGTAGCGACAAAAGAGGGCGATCATCTTCAGATCAACTTTGATGGCCTGAAGCTTATCAATGCGATCCACATTTATGAGAACAATGAGGATTACGGCTTCGCTAACGGCGGCAAGACCAGCGGCGTGGGTCATTATACCGAGGAGCTGGACGATCCCGACGAGGGTACATTCGTCTCCAAGCCTCCCTTTGTGATCGAGGCATGGAACGGTGAGGAATGGGTCGAGGTATATGAAACCGATTCGCTCGGCGGCTATCACCTCTGCGCGATCGACACCATTCAGACCAATGCGATCCGGCTCACCATCAATACGTTCCGGGAGAAGGTCAATCAGCTGAAGCTGGGCGAGGTCAACGCAACCTATATTGCTCCCGTGCAGCGGGAAGATGAATTTGTCAACATGGGTTATGCCGGCAAGAACTCCTGGCTGACCCGTACCAACTCCATCGCGGGCGGCGCGCTTGACAGCCTCACCGATCTGGTTCTGATTGAGCCGTTCAGCTGGGTCCGGGTCGATCCGAACGGGGCTCGCAGCCTGTATGACGGCGCTCCCACCACCGCAGATGACGGCTTTAAGGTAGGTCAGTTTATATTCCAGTATCCGAATTCGTCGCTTCGTCTGGATCACTATGCCGATCCGTTCAGCGATGAAGTGGATGCGATGATGCAAAAGGCCGCAAAATCGCTCTATGCGTTCCATATGGGCATGTATGGCGCAAACGATACCGATAAGGTCACCTATGAGGATGCAGTTGCTTATCTGACCTCCGGTGAGGCGCCCCGCATCTGGATCTGCCTGACCGGCGGCGATATCGGTAAGTCCAACGGAGGGTCTTGGAGCCACAATATGTTCCAGGATAATCCCGGCTCGCTCAACACCTTTGTAAGCGACGTCGTGAAGTTCGTGAACAAGTATGAATGGCTCTACGGCGTGGATATCGACTGGGAGTATCCCGCGACCGGCGCGCAGCATCAGGATCTGGCGGATATGATCCATATGCTCAAGGCGCAGGGCATTCCCGAGGTTTCGGCGGCGGTTTCTCCCGGCTATCCGTATAAGGCGAGCGTATGGCAGGATCTGGATCGTATCAACATCATGTCCTATATGAACGCGGGTGACGACGTGCACCACTCCATGGGACAGATGAACAATGATATCAACAAATATATGGCGAATGGCTGCCCGCTCAACAAGATCGTGGTCGGCGTTCCCTACTACTGCATCAACACCAGCGGCGATATCGGCAATCCGGCGCCTCCGTCGTTCGAATCGCTCTATCGCTCTTATATGTCAATCCATTCCGATTTCCCGACAGGCATGAACAGCCTGCAAAGCGGTGCTTACCGTATGGTGTTCAACAGCCAGAATATGCTGCGGGATAAGGTTGCGTACTGCGCACTGCGGGGTGTGAAGGGCGTGTTCAACTGGCAGCAGCATAACGATATTCCGGTGTATGAGCCTGATGAAGTGCGTCAGCTTTTCAGAGGCGATGATTCTCTGGCTCGCGCCACACGCGAGGCTATCGACCAGTTTGTTGTGAATCCGGCGGAATAAAAGGTTCCAACGGTTTCCGACAGAAAAAGCGTTATGAACAAAGAAGGCTGCGGCAATCTGCCGCAGCCTTCTTTTGGCTCGCACTTGTAGTGAGTGAGGACAGCAGGCTTATCTGCCTGGAACCAAGTGAGAGCTTTTTTGAATCCCACCACCATGCTAACGCATGGTCCCCCTCCCTTTGACAAGGGAGGTCTTGACAAAGACGGAAGCATAGCGGTTTGAAACAAGAAAAGTGAAAGCAAGTGAAATCCTCCGTCGGCTTGTCAAGCAAAATCTTTCGTCAGCATACTTTGCTGAAATTTTTATCAAAGCTAATTTGGTCGCCAGAGCCTCCCTTGTTAAAGGGAGGGGGACCGCGCTTGCGCGGTGGTGGGATTTCAAAGCCACTAGTTTTGCGTTTGCTGCAAAATAGCGGTTTCCGCTGAGATGATAAAGCTTTGCTAACCGTCGTCTTCCTCCGGCAGCAGACGGCAGAGGGCGGAAAGCTCCTCATCGGTCAGCAGGATCATCCTGCTGACCGTGCGGACGCCTGCCTTTGCGGCACGAAGGACGGTCAGCGGCTGCCGCCCGTCCACCTCAGGGCGCTCAGCGGTCTGCTCGTAGGTGTGCCCGCCGCAAAGGGCGTATTGCAGAATAAAGCCGTGGATCGGCGGCAGCGCGGCAATGGCTGCCGCCGCCTGCTGCTGAAAATGAAGAATCAGCCGCCGCTCCGCCAGCAGATCGCCTGTTTTTGCCGGCGGCAAAAACCGGATCCTGTCCTCATCAATGGCAAGCCGTCCGGCGAGCAGCCGGATCCCGCGCAGCAGCTTGCCGGTCATTTCTTCTCGGGTCATGAAAACCTCCTTGACAAATCTCACATTTTCTAGTATAATAAGGATAACGCAAAACTTTAGAATATCTTCTATTTCTAGGATACGATAAAAATCTAATTTTGTCAATAGTTTAGAAAATTTGAGGGGGCGTTTTTATGACGATCGCCGACCGGATCCGCGCATTGGCACGGGAGCGGGGACTCAGCCTGACCGCACTGGAGCAGAAATTAGGGCTTGGGAACGGCACGGTGAGCCGGTGGTCGACCAGTTCTCCGACCGCCGAAAAGCTGGGACGGATTGCGGAGTATCTGGATGTTTCGGTCGATTATCTGCTGGGGAACACCGATAACCCGCAGTCCCACAAGATGCCCGCTTCGCCCGAATATCTGCAAAAGCTGTCCGAGCTGCCCGCTCTCTACTTCCGCCTCTTTCAGGGGATCGAGGATCTGGATCTGTCGCAGCAGGATGTAGATTTCATTTTAGAGGTAGCGCGGAGCTATAAAATCACCAAACAGGAGGAATCGAAGGATGACAAAAGCTGAACTCTACCGTCAGGTGGACGGCCTGCGGCAGCGGCTGGGCGGAAGAATGCCGAAAACCTACGCCGGGCTGCTTTCGCTTGTGGATCACACGGTCGAGCATCTGCGGGTGGTCGCCCATCCGATGGACAGCCGGAGGGTGTCGGGACTGCTGCTGCGGGGCGAGGAGAGCGTGATTCTGCTCAACACATCCTTTTCGCCCGAGAGCCTGCGGTTCACGCTGGCGCATGAGCTGATCCACTTTTTTCTTCATCCGCAGCAGCGGCAGTTCCTCTGCGCCCGGCAAAGCAGCCCGCTGGAGTGGCAGGCAAACGAGGGCGCGGCGGAGTTATTGGTGCCGCGGCATTCTTTTTTGCCCACAATGGAGAACATATGTTCTGATTTTTGGCAGGAAAATGACCGTATCGCCGCTGCGGCGATACGGTTCGGGGTCAGCGAGCAGGTGATCCGGTACCGGATCAAAAGCCTGCGGCAGTATTATTCCGCCAGTACGCGGTATGCCTCGATCAGCGCGGTCGTGGAGCAGGCGCAGTTTGCCGGACTGGTCGAGGGCAGGCAAAAGGCGTCGATCCCGGTTGCCGGACGGCAAAGCTTTTGATAAAGCCGGTGCGCCGTTTTGCCGGTCGTAAAGATCCGGCGGATCGCGGGATAGTCGGCCAGAAGCCCGGCAATGTCGTTTGGCTGCGGGCTTTGGATCGAGGCGTCGGACGCTCCCGAGATCTCACAGCTTGCCAGCACATCCCAGAGCGCCAGCCGGTTGCGGCGAAGAAAGGCTTTCTTTTGGGGTATGGTATCCGGCGTCTGCGCTCCGAATACTGCCGCCGTCACCTGCCAGAACCGGTTCTGGGGATGGCCGTAGTAAAAGCCCGTTTCCCGCGATTTCGGCGAGGGGATACTGCCGAGGATCAGAGTATCCGATTCCTGCCAGACCTGCACCGGGATCGTGTGGACGACCCGTTCCATCAAAAAAGCTCCGTTTTGACCCAGCTGCCCGGTAAAGCGGGGTTTAGGTCGGGCAGGGAGACGGCGTCGCCGTCCGCCGGGAGGTAATAGTCGCCGTTATCGTAGAGCAAAACGGCTTCCGCGCCGGGTTGGTCGAAACGGTTTGCCTCGGCGGCGAGAAAGATTTTTTCGCCGACGGCGATCGGCTTCCAGTACCAGTTTTCCCGGAACTGTCGCTCGTCAAGCAGCTTTTGCTCCGCCTCGGACAGGGTGGGATAGCCGTCGGCGGTGCAAATCTCCTGCCGAAACGCCTGTAATTCCTCTTCGTTAAAAGTGTGGATATCATCTTTGCCGGGCAGGTCAAGCTGTTCCATGGCGGCGCGCGCCGAGCGGACGATCTCATCCTGCTCCGGCGAGATATAATAGCCGCCGTTTTGGTAAACGATCTGGTCTCCGTTCGATTCCCGATAGGAGAGATAGGTGATCTCGGCAGGCTCACGGCAGAGAATGGTTCCGGTGATCCGCCCGTTGTGACCCGCTTTTTCCAGAATGTCCTCCGCCAGGCTGTCCAGCAGCTCCACACTGCCGTATTCCCGGTACAGCTCGGCCGCCTGCTCCGCCGCCGCGACCCGAATATCCCGGCAGGCGACGTGCAGGTTTAACTGCCGCACCTGCTTTTGATAGCCCAGAATGGCCGGCAGCACCGTAGCGGCAAGTATGGCAAGGATCATCAAAAGGAGAAGGAGGGCGCCTTTTGAAATCCGCTTTTTTTCCTGTGTCTCCATGGTAGCACCTCTTTTTGCGTTGTCCTTTGCCATTGTACCAGAATCTGTCGGAAAAATCAATATCGCTGCATTTTGACCTCTACCCGCACGGCAGGATCGACCGCCGCCCGGAACGCTTCTTCCATCGCCCGGTCGCTGTAATGGGTGGGTATGGCGGTCTGCGGACGGATGCGGTTTACAAGCTCCGCCGCCTGCTTTGCGTCCATGGTGTAGACGCCGCCGATCGGCACCATCGCCGTGTCACAGCGCACCGCAGATACTTCCGGCACGGCGTCGGTATCTCCGGCGATGTAAACTGTTTCGCCGTCTATTTGCACCAGGTACCCTACCCAGCCGCATTTTTTCGGGTGAAACGGCTTGTGCCGGTTGTAGGCGGGTACGGTTTTGATTTTGATCCCGCAGAGTGTAAGCACCTCCAGCGGCGATACGGTGTATACTCCGCCGCAGGGGATCGCCGCCGCCTTTTGCTTCATCCGCTCCG
>CANQKG010000013.1 GCA_947624425.1 uncultured Clostridia bacterium
CCGATCCCGATAAAGAGGTCGCAGGTGGAAACGGCGCGGGAGGAGGTCACCGTCCCGTGCATCCCGAGCATACCGATATACCGCCGGTCGGTCTGGTCATAGCCGCCCTGCCCCATCAGCGAGCAGGCGACCGGCGCATCGATACGCTCCGCCAAGGCGGCAAGAGGCTTTGCCCCCTCGGAGAAGATCACGCCGCCGCCCGCGTAAATGAGCGGACGCTCCGCGTGGGCGATCAAATCGACCGCCTTTGCAAAATCGTCATCAGCGGCAAGCACCGCGGGCGGATCGACCGCCGGCTTCTGCGGCACAAACTCGGTCACGGCGGCGGTCACGTCCTTCGGGATGTCCACCAGCACGGGACCCTTTCTCCCCTCATTGGCAAGCCGGAATGCCTCCCGCAGGATCGGCGCGAGATCCTCCACCCGCTTGACGATATAGTTGTGCTTGGTGATCGGCATGGTGATGCCGGTGATGTCCACCTCCTGGAAGGAATCCAGCCCCAGCAGCGGAACCCCCACATTGCCGGTGATCGCCACCAGCGGCACCGAATCCATATGCGCGGTCGCGATACCGGTGACCAGATTGGTCGCCCCCGGTCCCGAAGTGGCGATCACCACCCCGGTTTTCCCGCCGGCTCTGGCGTAGCCGTCCGCCGCGTGCGCCGCGCCCTGCTCATGCGCGGTCAGGATATGCCGGATCTTCCCCTGGTACTCATACAGCGCGTCATAGATATTTAACACCGCGCCGCCCGGATAGCCGAACACGGTGTCCACGCCCTGCTCCAGCAAACATTCTACTACAATCTGTGCCCCTGTCAATTTCATATTCCGTTTCTCCTTCTACAAAAAAAGCCCTTCGTCCCGTAAACAGAGACGAAAGACACGCTTCCGCGGTACCACTCCGGTTGACGGCAGAACGCCGCCCGCTTCAACTCCGGATAACGGCCGGACGCCGGTTCCGCTTACTTTCGGTTCGGCGGACTGCTCCGGGGCGAGCTATGATAAGCGCCCTCGCGCCGCCTTTCACCGACCGGCGGCTCTCTGAAGCCGAAGCACGCTTTTTTTCTCCCCATCTTCGCATTTGCTTTTTTGCACTTTCTATATTATAATATCCCTGTTAGGAAATGTCAAGGCAATGCCGCATAATTCTTGCTCTGCAAGCGGAAAGGAGCGCATTTTCATGAAAATCGCAGTCGTCGGACTGGGGCTGATCGGCGGCTCCCTTTGCAAGACCATCAAAAAACGCACCTCCCATGTCTGCCTCGGGTACGACATCGACTGTCGGGTGACCGCCGCCGCGATCGACGAATCGGCGGTGGACGAGATCATCACGCCGGAGCGGTTCAAGGAGGCGGATATCACCTTTCTCTGCCTCTATCCGGCGGCGCTTGTCGCCTTTGCCGAGGAATACGCCGGCTTCTTTAGACCCGGCAGTCTGGTGATGGACGCCTGCGGCGTGAAGGCAGACCCGGTCAGGGCGCTCACCCCGCTTTTTACCGAGAAAGGGGTCGTTTTTCTGGGCGCGCACCCCATGGCGGGAAGGGAGTTTTCCGGCTTCCGGTACGCGGTGGATAATCTGTTTGAAAACGCCTCGTTTATCCTGACGCCGACCGAGCAGACGCCGCCTCATGCGGTGAAAACGGCAAAAGCGCTTGCCGCAGAGCTGGGCTTTGCCCACACCGTGGTATCCGATCCCGCCCAGCATGACCGGATCATCGCCTTTACCTCCCAGCTTGCCCATGTGGTATCCAATGCCTATATCAAAAGCCCGACCGCGCTGGAGCAGGCCGGCTTCTCGGCGGGGAGCTTTTTGGATCTGACGCGGGTGGCGCGATTGAACGAGGATATGTGGACCCAGCTTTTTTTGGACAATCGGGACGCGCTTTTGTATGAGGTGGACACCATTTTGGGGCATCTGCGGGAGTATCGGGACGCGCTGTTCGACGGCGACGCCGATTACCTGCGCGCGCTGCTGCGGGACGGCCGCGAGAAAAAGGAAGCCTCACTGCAAACGCTGGAACTGAAAGAATAAACCGCGTCATAAAAGTGTGGGAAACCGGACGGTTGCCACACCACATATTGCTCTAAGGCTGTGAGAATATTCTCACAATACCGGTGAGCCGTCTGTCAGCGGCAGACGGCTCGCTTTCCTTTTTGAAAAACCACCAAAAGAAAAAAAGCGGTTTTGAATCCCACCACCGCGCGAAACGGTTTCAGTTGGCTTTGTGGTTTTTGAATCCCTCCACCGCTTCGCGGTCCCTGCCCTCTTGCGGTTCCCAATTTTGCTTGGTGCTTTCATTTAGCGGGGTGCTTTTGAATCCCACCACCGCGCAAAGCGCGGTCCCCCTCCCTTTCACAAGGGAGGTTTTGACAAAGACGAAAGCTTTGCGGGTTGAAATGAGATTAAGTGAAACAATAAAATCTTCCGGTGTCGCGTCCGTTGATATCTTCCGTCAGCATATTTTGTTAAAATTTCTATCAAAACATGCTTGTTCGCCAGAGCCTCCCTTGTCAAAGGGAGGGGGACCATGCGTTAGCATGGTGGTGGGATTCATTTCGGTTTTATTCTGCGGATATAGGCAGACACGGCAAACCAAAAAAGGGGGAGGTTTTCTCAAAAAGACCTCCCCCTTTTGATATTGCACTTTGTTATTCGACCGAGATCAGGTAATAATAGACCGGCTGGCCGCCCGACAGCAAATTGACGTCGACCCGGTCGCCCAGCTTCTGCCGGAGCGCCTCCACATCCTGTTCCGCCTGCCTGTCGGTCACGTCGCTGCCCGAGATCACGGTGACAAAGCTGCTGTCCCGCCGGAGCAGTCCTCTGGTCAGCCGGATCAGGGTGCGGGTGAGATCCCGCTCGGTGAACGCCAGCTTCCCGTTTTCGAGCGCCAGCAGCTCGCCCTGCTTGATCTTATGCCCGTCAAAATCGGAGTCCCGCGCGGCAAAGGTGATCTGTCCCGTTCCCACCCGGTCGAGCGCGTGGGTCATGGCGATCTGGTTATCCTCCAGACTGCCCTCCGGGTCAAACGCCAGCATGGCGGCGATCCCCTGCGGGATCGTGCGGGATTGCAGTACGCAGACCTTCCGATCCGCCAGCTTTGCCGCCTGCTCCGCCGCCATGATGATATTCTTGTTATTGGGCAGGACGAACACCGTTTTCGCCGGCACCGACTGCACCGCCTTAAGAATATCGTCGGTCGAGGGATTCATGGTCTGTCCGCCGCTCACCATCCGGTTGACGCCGAGGTCGGCAAACAGCGCGTGAAGTCCCGCGCCTGCCGCCACCGCCACAAAGCCGTAGGCAGTGTCCTCGCTGACCGGCCGGTAATCGTCGTCCTGACGGCGGCTTTCGTTGTTCTTCTTCCGGGTCTCATGCTGCTGACGCATATTCTCGATCTTCAGCTTGGTCAGCTGCCCGAAGGTCAGCCCTTCCTCGATCGCCTTGCCCGGGTGATCGGTATGTACGTGAACCTTGATGATGTCGTCCGCGTCCACCACCACGGCGGAGTCCCCGATCGTTTCGAGGAACGCCCGCAGCGCCAGCGCGTCCCTGGCGTTTTCGTCCTTCATGACGATGAACTCGGTACAGTAGGTGAAGGTGATCTCCCCGTCGTACTCCGCCGCCGCGTCCACCGGCGACATGACAAGGCTTTCCCGCAGCGGCTTTTGCTCCGTTTCCGCCTTGACCGGCGTACCCTGCAGGGAAAGCAGCATCCCTTTGAAGATGGTCACCAGCCCGAAGCCGCCCGCGTCCACCACGCCGGACTTTTTCAGCACCGGCAGCATGGTCGGCGTGAGCTCCAGCGCCTTTTCCATCTCCTCGGTCAGCAGCGCGATCATGGCGATCGGATCGCTTTCCTTCGAGCGCGCCGCCGCCTCCGACGCCAGCCGTGCCACCGTGAGGATCGTCCCCTCGGTGGGATTCATCACGGCGCCGTACGCCATCTTTACCCCAAGCCGCATGGCCTCGGCAAGATCCTGCCCCGACGCCTCGTCCTTGCCTTTGAGGCTTTTTGCAATCCCCCGAAAGAGGAGGGACAAGATCACGCCGGAGTTTCCTCTGGCACCCCGCAGAAAGGCGTTTGCCGCCACCCGCGCCGTCTCCCCGACGGCGGGACGGGAGAGGGCGGAAAGCTCACCCACGGCGTTCCCGATGGTCATCGACATATTGGTGCCGGTATCGCCGTCCGGCACGGGAAAGACATTCAGCTCATCGACCCGGGCGCGCTGGTTCTTGATATTCGCCGCGCCCGAAAGGATGGCTTCCTTCAGTTGTACGCCTGTCAGCATCCGAAGCCCTCCTTATGATTTGATCCCGTCAACATAAACGTGGACTGCGGCGACCGAAAAGCCGGTCGTTTCCTCCACGGCGTACCGCACCTTGTTGACGATGCTTTTGACGATAGCGGAAATATTGGTGCCGTAGCTGACCAGAATATGCAGCTCGATCACCAGCGCGTTGTTCCGGCAGCGCACCCGTATCCCGTCCGACAGGCGGCTTTTGCGGAGCAGCGACCGCGCCGGGCGCACCGGCGCAAGTCCCGCCACGCCGAAGCAGTGGACGGCGGTATTCCCCACAAGCTGTACCAGAAAATCCCGGGACAGCTCGATCCTGCCGAGATAATTTTCCATTCGGATCATGTTAAGATCCCTCCCGCAACTGTAAATGCTGCCTTTAGTATAACAAATGAGTGGAAAAATTGCAACACTTTCCCACAGGCAGCCTCTTGCCCGATAAGGGAAAATATGCTATGATGCCAAAGGGGAGGAGCGTGGCGAAAAATCGCCACGCTTCGAGGGACAAACCGGGTTTACGCGAAAGCGGTCGTCTTTGTCAAAACCTCCCTTGTCAAAGGGAGGGGGACCGCGCTTGCGCGGTGGAGGGATTCAAAACTGCTTTTTCCTCTTGCGGTTCCCGACATCGGCTGCGGCGAGTAATCGCCTTGCCGCTTGTCGACCGCGGCGCCATTGCCGCCTCGCTGTTTCGCCCGCAGGGCGCATTTCGGCGGCAAAGCCCCCGATTCCCCCTTTTCGTCGAAAAACCGGCTTGGCTTGACGCCAATTCTGACGCCGCCTTCACCGGTTTTCTCTAGAGGTGTCACTGCGGCGGTACATGCCCGCCTTCGTGACAGATTACAAATATTTCTGTTACTGATTGCTTTTTCGACAGACCGGAAGAGGTGAGCGGTATGCCCGATGCGGAGAAAGACAACTATTATATGCAGCAGGCGTTAGCGCTTGCCCGCCGCGCGGCGGCCGAGGGAGAGGCGCCGGTCGGCGCGGTGGTGGTGCATGACGGCAAGGTGATCGGCAGCGGGTACAACCTGCGGGAGCAGGAAAAGCACCCGCTGGCGCATGCCGAGCTGATCGCCATCGACATGGCCTGCCGCGCTCTGGGCGGCTGGCGGCTTTCGGGCTGCACCCTTTATGTCACGCTGGAGCCCTGCCCGATGTGCGCGGGCGGGATCATCAATTCCCGCATCGACCGGGTGGTGTTCGGCGCTTCTGACCCCAAGGCGGGCTCCTTCGGCTCCCTTGTCGATCTCGCCGCCTATCCCTACAACCACATCCCGCAGGTCACAGGCGGTGTTTTGGCAGAAAATGCCGCAAAATTACTGCGTGATTTTTTTCAGACACTGCGAAAAAAATAGGTACGGTTTATACCGAGAGTTTTTGGCATTTTCTGGTAGTGGAAAATCCCAAAATCGCGCCTTTTTCCCTGAAATGATAGGATTTTCCGCCGTTTTCAGGGGGTTTTCGGGGAAAACTCTGTGGAAAAAGTGGAAAATCAAGGCGGAAAAGGGGTATTACTGTTTGTAGTATTTTGCAAAATTTCCGTTCTTTGCTTCCAAAATTTACCTTTTCAAAGGAGTGTTTTTGATGCTGCGCAACACGCTGGTCACGGTTTTCTTTGTCCTCGGGATCGGGCTGCTGATTCTGGGGATTTTGGGGTTCATCTTTGAAACGATTTCGTCGGCTTTTGTCTTTGTCGTCGGGTCGATCCTCCTCAACAGCGCGGCGGTCTGCTGCCTGATGTTCTGGAAGAAAAAATGATCTGCCTGTTTGATCTGGACGGTACGCTGCTCGATTCCAACGGGATCTGGGTCGAGGTGGATCGAACCTTTTTGGGGCGGCGGGGACTTGCTCCCACGCCGGAATATGAGAAAACGGTGGCGCGCACCGTATTTCCGGCCGCCGCTGACTTTACGCGGGACTACTACCGGCTGCCCGACAGCCCGGACGCGATCATGGCGGAATGGGAGGCGCTGGCGGAGGAAGCCTACCGGCTCCATGCGCCGCTCAAAAGCGGCGCGAAGGAGCTGTTGTCCCGCTGCAGGGAGGCGGGAGCCGTTTTGGCGGTCTTCACCGCCTGCATCCCCGCGCTCTGCGAGGCGGCGCTGGCACGGTTCGGGCTGGAGACGGCGTTTGAGAAAATCCTCTACGCCGGTACGCTCGGGCTGCAAAAGCATTCGCCGGACTGCTTTGGGCAGCTTGCCCGGATGCTCGGAGCGCCGCCGGGCGACTGTGTGCTGTTTGAAGACAGTCCGGAAAACTGCGCGGCGGCGGCGAAAGCGGGCTTCAAAACGGTGGGCGTGTACGACCGGTACTATGACGGCAGGCAGGAGGAGCTGCGCGCCGTCTGCGGGCGGTATGTCCGCTCCCTGACCGAGCTGCTGTGATCTTGCCTCAAACGGGGAATTTATGTATCATAAAAATATCTTTATGAAAAGGGGCTGGTGTGATGCGTTTTCTCAAACGCAATTTTAATGTGATCTTGGTCTGCCTGCTGGAAGCGCTGATCGGCATTCTGCTTCTGGTCAATCCGGTCGACTTCACCACCGTCATCATCATCGCCTTCGGGATCGTCCTGATCATCGGCGGCGTCTTCGGCGTGATCGGCTATTTCAGTACCGAGCCGGCGGCGGCGTCCTTTACCGGCGCTCTGGTGAAAGGGCTTGCCATGCTGCTGGCGGGCGTTTTTCTGGTCGTCCGCCCTGCATGGCTCATCTCGACCTTTTCGGTGTTCACCATCCTTTACGGGATCGCCGTCTTGCTGGGCGGACTGTATAAGACCCAGTGGTGCGTGGACGCTTTGCGGCTGAAAACCGGCAGGTGGCTCTTTCACGCTCTCAATGCGGCGGTATCGCTGATCTGCGCCTTTGTGATCCTCGCCGATCCCTTTGCCTCCACTGTCGCGCTGTGGATGTTCATCGGGATCACCCTGATCGTGGAAGCGGTGCTGGATCTGATCGTTCTGATCGTCGCCGGCAACCGGGCAGAGCCGCCGCAGGAACTGTAACGGCGGCGTGCCTGTATGCGGCATGGTGAAATGGCGACAAAGCGCACTGCAGCACGAAAAGCCTTCCGCCGGTGGTTTTTTATTCGGTATGGTAACAAGAATTATTCTGCCTTGAACCGATGTGAATCCCACCACCGCGCGAAGCGCGGTTCCCCTCCCTTTGACAAGGGAGGTCTTGACAAAGACGGAAGCTTTGTGGTTTACAAAGGGATAAGTGAAACAATAAAAGCTTCCGTCAGCCGGTTCGGTATCATCTTCCGTCAGCATACTTCGCTTAAATTTTTAGCAAAGCTAATTTGTTCGCCAGAGCCTCCCTTGTCAAAGGGAGGGGGACCGCGAAGCGGTGGTGGGATTCAAAAGCACATGACTTTGTGAAACCCACAAGTTTACAGTAGGTGCGCCGAGTTTACCGACACGCTTAAACCGGGCGGCAGACGCCGCCCGGTTTTCTATTGGAGCGATTTATCCTTCGGGCGGAAGATCAGCGCGACCAGCACGCCTGCCACAATGGCGGCGGCGATCCCGGCGGAGGTCTGGGTCAGCCCGCCGGTCAGGATGCCCAGCGCGCCCTTTTCCTCCACCGCCTGCTGCACCCCCTTGCCGAGCAGCGCGCCGAAGCCGGTCAGCGGAACCGAAGCCCCCGCGCCGCCCCATTCCAACAGGATCGGGTAAAGCCCGATCGCCTGCAGAAAAACGCCCGCCACCACATAGCCGGTGAGAATCCGGGCAGGGGTCATTTTGGTGAGGTCGATCAACACCTGCCCGATCATGCAGAGCAATCCGCCCAGTAAAAATGCTTTTGCAACGGCTGCCAACATCATATCACCTCCGGTTCGGCGGACAGCTCGATAAGATGCGCGACCGCCGGAATACTTTCTCCCTGCTGCACCATGGCGGGCGAGAGAAGCGCGCCGGTCGAAAGGAACAGCACCCGGCGCAGCTTTTGCTGCCGAAACGCCCGGAACAGATGCCCGCAGAGCACGCCTGCCGAACAGCCCGCGCCGCTGCCGCCGGCGTGGACGTCCTGATTCACCCGGTCGTAAAGGAGCAGTCCGCAGTCGTTGATGACTTTTGAGACGTCACAGCCCGCGTCCTTGCAGAGGGTGCGGAGCAGTTCCATCCCGACCCTGCCGAGATCGCCGGTTAAAATCAAATCGTAATCGGCGGGCTTGCCGCCGCGGGCGCTTAGGTGCCGCAGGATCGTGTCCATCGCGGCGGGCGCCATGGCGGCGCCCATGTTGTTGAGATCGGTCACCCCCATGTCCCGCACCCGGCCGATCGTGACGGCGGTGATATAGGGCGCGCCGCCCGCCTTGCCGATCAGCGCCGCGCCCGCCGCCGTTGCGGTGTTCTGGGCGGAGTAAGGGCGCACGCTCCCGTAATTGAGCGGGAACCGGTACTGCCGCTCGACCGAACAGAAGTGGGAGGACGCCAGCGCCATCACCGTTTGGATGCCTCCTCCGTCTGTCAGAAGCGCCGATAAAGCCACTCCCTCCGCCATGGTGGCGCAGGCGTGATAAAGCCCCGCCATCGGCGCGGACAGGCTGCGGGCATGGTATCCCGACGCGGTGCATTGATTTTGCAGATCACCGGCGAAAAAGAGATCCAGCTCCGCCGGTTCGATCTCCGCCTTTTGCAGCAGATGACGAACCGCCGCCCTTTGCAGCTCCACCTCGGCAAGCTCCCAGCTTTCCGCACCGAGGGTGGTGTCCTCAAAAATCTCGTCAAAGCTCTCCCCCAGCGGACCGTCGCCTTCCTTTTTCCCGGCGACGGCAGCCGCTTCGCGGATCCCGACCGGCGTTTGCAGGGCAAAACTGCCCTGCGCCAGCTTTCTCGGCATATAACCTCCTCCTTTGCTCCCTTATTATGGACAAAGGCAAGGGCAATTATGTAATTTAGTACGCTCTTGCGTCGAGTGGAGCAGTGGGCTTATTTGCCCGGAACAAAGAGAGTGTGAATAGAAAGCCGTATTGACAACCAATTTAGCGGGTGGTGAATTTATTTTCCCCAAACTCAAACAAGCGCAGACAGTAAGGGCTTCTTGTAAAAGGATTTTAACAGTTGTGGTTAGATTTGTAGGCTTTGAATCCCACCACCATGCTGACGCATGGTCCCCCTCCCTTTGACAAGGGAGGCTCTGGCGAACAAGCAAGCTTCGATAAAAATTTCAGCAAAATATGATGACGGAAGATTTCATCGGACGAGCCGCCGGAAGATTGTATTGTTTCACTTAATCCCATTTCAACCCACAAAGCTTTCGTCTTTGCCAAAACCTCCCTTGTGAAAGGGCGCTCTTGCCGACGTGCGCCCGGCGGGCGATGAAGCGAGGCGAGAGCGACGGTTGTGATGATGCTTTGCGGACTGTGAATCCCTCCACCATGCTGGCGCATGGTCCCCCTCCCTTTGACAAGGGAGGCTCTGGCGAACAAAGAAACTTTGATAAAAAATTTAGCAAAGTATGCTGACGGAAGATGGTGCTGAACCAGCCAACGAAAGATTTACTGTGAAGATTTTATTGTTTCACTTAATCCCATTTCAACCCACAAAGCTTTCGTCTTTGTCAAAACCTCCCTTGTTAAAGGGAGGGGGACCGCGAAGCGGTGGAGGGATTCCAACGCACCGGCTTAGTGAAAGCCGCAGTTTTACGGCAGCTGCTCCGCTTGACACCGGCAGGAAAAGTGGTAGAATGAAATGGTCAAATGCTGTGGCAAAAAGCACAAAGGAGTTCAGGCGACATGAAGCATTTGCATGACTATCTTTTTCGGTTCGTGCGGGTCAAGACGACCCACGGTGATGTTCACGAAGGCACGGTGATCCTGTATTTTCCGACATGGAACGGCAACGATGAGGAAAGCATCGTGCTTTGCAAAAACGGCACAAAAAGACGGCTGTTCATTTTTGCTTCCGATATTGTCAGTATCGAGAAAGCATACGGCGATCCGAACGCCGAAAAACCGTTGAGAGACTATTTGCATAAAAGAGTGCGGCTGACGACAACCTACGGCGACGTCCACGAAGGAGAAGTGATCCGTTTTTCTCCGGCGGGGGACAGCGAAGATGAGGAAGGTATTGCGCTTTGCACAAACGGCACAGAAAGCTGGCTGTTTGTCTTTGCTTCCGAGATTGTCGGCATCGAGGAAATAGACAGCGGTTCGCACTCCGTGGAGCATTTACAAAAATATCTTTTTCGGTTCGTACGGGTCAGGACGATATACGGAGAAACGCACACAGGATATGTAGATACCTATACATCGTCGGCAGATAATGATGAAAACGAGGAAAGTATCGGTCTGCTGCCAAGTAAAAACGCCAGGGAAGGAATAGAACTGTTTTGTTCCGAGATCGTCAGCATCGAGGCAATAGAAGGAAGTCCGAATCCTGCAAAGCATTTGCGTGACTATCTTTCTGAATTTGTACGGGTCAAAACGATATACGGAAATATTCACGAGGGAAAAGCGGTTAAGGCTTCTCCGGCAAAGGGCAAAAACGAGGACAGCATCGGGATATGCACCAATGCGATCACGGGCGATGGAGTCAGCTTATTCGCTTGTGAAATCGTCAGCATCGAGAAAATAAACGGAAATCCGAACCCCGTGGAGCATTTAAGTGATTTTTTAAGGGATCATTCTTTGATCAGTGATGTTTTTGTTCAGGTCGTGCGGGTCAAAACGATATACGGAACGGTTTATGAGGGAGAAGTGGTTCGATTTTCTCCGGAAAAGGACAGCATCGGGATATGCACCAATCCGGTCACAAAAGATTGGGTCGGCTTATCCGCTTATGAAATCGTCAGCATCGAGGAAATATAGCCAAAGAAAATGCGATGTCAATCCTCACCCGAAATTGACAATTCCTCGGATCGGGAGTAAAATAATAGGGTACGAACGGGGGTTTTTTGTTTAGGAAAAGAGGGTAATCATGAAAAGGTCGTATTGCAAACGGATCGCGGCGCTGCTCCTTGCGGCGGCGGTTCTCTTTGCCCTGCCGGCGCTGCCGGTCAGCGGAGAGCCTGCCGAAGAGAGCAAAAGCGTTGTGATTTTCCATACCAACGATATGCACGGCGCATTGGCGGGCTCCGGCTCGGTGATCGGCGCCGATCTTGCCGCCGCGCTCAAGCAGCGGGACGACGCCATTCTGGTCGACGGCGGCGACGCCACCCAGGGTGTGGCGCTGGCTTCCCAGTCTCAGGGGGAGAGCGTGATCGAGATCATGAACGCCGCGGGATATGACGCGATGGCTTTGGGGAACCATGAGTTTGATTACGGGCTTTCGCAGCTGCAAAAGCTGCGGGAGATGGCTGATTTCCCGCTTCTTTCCGCCAATACCGTCTATAACGGCGGACTGCTTTGCGCCGACGAAAACGGCAACGGCGCCAATGTTTTGATCGAGAAAAACGGTATCAAAGTGGGTATTTTTGCCCTGACCACCGCCGATACCGTTTCTGCCACCAAGCCGGAAAATCTGGTCGGCGTGGAGTTTGCGGATGAAATCGAGACAGCCAAGCAGCAGGTGGAGGAGCTCTCCGCCGCCGGCGCCGACGTGATCGTCGCGCTGGTTCATATGGGAGTGCTTTCCGACAGCGTGGCGACCACCAGCCGTGCGCTGGCGCAGGCGATGAAGGACACCGAGCTGGACGCCATCATCGACGGCCACAGCCACACGGTGGTGAATGAGGTGGTGGAAGGCACCAACATCACGCTGGCGCAGACCGGCACCGGGAGCGCCAACATCGGCAGAATGGAGATCACCCTTACCGATACGGGAGTCAGCATCGAGGAGCAGCTGCTTTCTGCCGCCGATTTGAGTGACGTCACACCCGATCCCGCCGTGACCGCCGTGATCGACCGGCTGAACGGCTCGCTCAGCGAAACGCTGGGCGAGGTGATCGGCGAGAACGCCGTTTCCCTCTGGGGCGGCTCGGTCAACGGGAAGATCGCCGAGGCGCGTTCGGGCGAAACCAATCTCGGCGACCTGATCTGTGACAGTATGATCGCCGAGGCAAAGGACATTCTGCCCGCCGACAAACAGGCGCTGCCGGTGGTGGCGATCGAAAACGGCGGCGGCTTCCGCACCACCGTCCAAAACGGCGTCATGACGCGGGGCAGCTTTATCAACTGCCTGCCCTTTGCGAATGCCGTGATGACAAAAGAGATCACGCCGGCCGTCCTGTATGCGGCGCTGGAGAGCTTTGTCTCCTCCGTCACGGCGCAGGATCCCGAAACCGGCTTTCTGACGGCGGGCTATTCCGGCTCCTTCCCCCAGATCGGCGGGATGCGCTTTGTGTATGACCCGAACGCAAAAGAGGGCGAAAAGCTCACCGAGCTTCGGCTCGCTGACGACACGCTTTTAGACCGGGCGGATACCGATACCCGGTTGATCTTAGTCTCGAACGACTATGTGATCGGAAACGCTTTGTTTGCCGACTGTCCCTTTGTCGCGGAGGGACGCGGCCTGACCGAAACGGTGATGGGCTATGTGGATACGCTGACCGAAAACGGCGAAAAGCCGCTCTCGCTCCCCATGACGCAGGGACGGATCAAGACGGTCAACCACGACCCGAGCCGCACCTATACCGCCCATATCGCCCTGACCGGCGATACGCCGCCTGCCTCCGTGACCGTGATCGTGGACGGCACGGCGCTGGTCACCGGCAGTGTGACCGACGGGCTTTTGGAGCTGACGCTGCCGGACGGCCCTCACGCGATCCGGCTGACCCTCGATCAGGCGGAGGCATATGTCAACAATTACAGCGGCAACGGCATCGTGGACGAGTATAACGGGCTTACCCTCGGCTGGCCGGAGCTTGCCTACAGCGCGGCGGAGTATGAGGATCACACCGATACCGAGCTGCGGGGCGCGGTGGAGGCGACCGCCGAAAAAGACGGGTACACCGGCGATCTGTGGTGCAAAAAGTGCGGGATCAAGGTCGCGTCCGGCGAGGTGATCCCCGCGCTCGGGAATGCAGGCGATACCTCGTCCGGCGATACCTCCTCCGACGACACTTCCTCCGATCAGGCGTCCTCCGATCCGACAAGCAGCGGAGCAAATCCGCAGTCTGGCGGCGGCAAGTCGCCGCTGACCGGCAGCGCCGGCATGACCTTATGCTGGGCGGCGCTTTGCCTCTCGGCGGTCTGCGCCGCATACTGCACCGTCTCGGACAGCAAAAAGCGGGAGAGATAACCCGTATAAAATGAAAAATCCGGCGCGTCCCAAATGGGACGCGCCGATTTTTTGTCAAAAAAGGGAATCGCAAGAGAAAAATTGCGGTTTGTGAATCCCTCCACCGCGCTATGCGCGGTTCCCCTCCCTTTGACAAGGGAGGCACTGGCGAACAAATCAGCTTTAACGGAAATATTGAGAAAGGAAGGCTGAAAAAAGCCTTCCTTTTCTACTTTCGCCTCAAAAGCCAATACTTATTGTTAAAACCGCTTTTATTTTCTCACAAAGCTTCCGTCTTTGTCAAAACCTCCCTTGTGAAAGGGCGCTCTTGCCGAAGCGCGCCCGGTGGGCGATGAAGCGAGGCGAGAGTGGCGCCGCGGTCAATTTTGCGCGAGCGTCACCGCGAGCATAAGCAAAACCCAGAACCGCAAGAGGAGGGGGACCATGCGTTAGCATGGTGGTGGGATTCAATAAGAACTTGCTTTGTGAAAACCGCAATTCCACAGCAGATGCTCTCTCTTTGCGGAAATCCGGTTTTCCCCTTGAAGCGTGTCTTGTTACGGGCGGGGCATGGTGGGAAGGATCCAGAGCAGAAAGCCGTATATCACGCTGGCGGCGGTGCCGTAGGTGATGACGGGGCCTGCCACCGAGAAGAGCTTGACCCCCAGTCCGAGCACCCACCCCTCCGCTTTGAACTCCAGCGCGGGGGAGACCATGGCGTTTGCAAAGCCGGTGATCGGCACCAGCGTACCGGCGCCGCCGAACCGCGCCAGCTTGTGGTACAGCCCCAGTCCGGTCAACAGCGCCGAAAGCGCCACCAGCGTCACCGATACCGTCGCCATCGCCGTGTCCTCCTGCAGTCCCCATGAGAGCAACAGCTGCCGCCAGACCTCTCCCAGCGCGCAGATCCCGCCCCCGATCAGAAAGGCAAGCGGCAGGGTGGCGCGCATCTTGCTTGGCGCGCTTGCCCGCTCTACCTCTTTTGCATACTGCCGTTTGTCCACATCATACACCCTTTCGCTTTTTCGGTTAGTATGCCCGCCCGCCGCCGTTTTATTTTTTGGTACGCTCTTGTGGCTGAGTGGGAATAGCGAACTTTCCTGCCCGGAACCTTTTTGGTACGCACTTGTGGCAAGTGCGGGTATCGGGCTTTTCTGCCCGATCCCAAGCGCGGTGCGGATAGAAAGCGGTATTGACAAGCGATTGAGAAAAGTGATAATATCAGGCTTTCGCCCGAAACGAGATCAACGCTTTTGAATCCCTCCACCGCGCTATGCGCGGTCCCCCTCCCTTTGACAAGGGAGGCTCTGGCGATCAAAGAGGTTTTTCCGGAAATACTGAGAAAGGAAGGCTGACAAAAACCTTCCTTTTTCTATTGCAAAAGCCAATATCTGTTGTCAAAATACACCATGCTAAATCTCACCCCCAAAACCGCCGTCCTTGTCAAAACCTCCCTTGTGAAAGGGCGCTCTTGCCGAAGCGCGCCCGG
>CANQKG010000014.1 GCA_947624425.1 uncultured Clostridia bacterium
CCCCCGATTCCCCCTTTTCGTCGAAAACCGGTTTGGCTTGCGCCAATTCTGACGCCGCCTGCACCGGTTTTCTCTCAAGGTGTCACGGAAGGCGGCAACTGGACGGCCTCCGTGACGGATTACAAATACTTCCATTACTGATCGTTTTTTGACAAACAAACCCGCCCTCAAACGAGGGCGGATTTTTGCCTCCGTGCATTCAAACGATATATCGACGAGCTAAACGCCGCATTGTATAACCGCAGCCGCCCCGATGACGAGAACGGAAAATATTATCTTTGCGCGCCGGGCGGCGAGGTCGTTCGCAGAAATGCCGCGTACTTTGCCCTGTGTCCGCAAAAGGACTGCACAAACGGTTCTGGCTCTACCGTCTATCTTTTGACCGACGAGAGCGCTGTAACCATATCTGCGAAGGACGGGCGGAGCGTAAAGCATATGAATATTTCACCCTTCAGATTATCGAAAGAAACAACAAATCCGAACCCAAAGCCGATCGGCTTCGGGTTCGGATGATATGGGTTTGGTGCGGGTAACAGGGGTCGAACCTGCACATCATATGATACGAGATCCTAAGTCTCGCGCGTCTGCCAATTCCGCCATACCCGCATTGCAGATATTGTACCACATTTTTTGGCTCGCTGTCAAACGATACAGAGCCACGCTTTGCGGGAATGTATTGACAATCCGCGTCGGGTTGGGTATCATAAATAATAGAAATTTTGCAGGGCAGCGGGAACGGAGGTCGGTTATGGAACGGATCGCGGCGTTTGAGAGGGTATCGCAGGAACAGTTTATCTCCGATTGGGTCGCTTGCTTCGGTGACGATACCGGTGCGGCGCAGGCGTACCGGTCGATTCGGCTGCCGAAGCGGGCAACGGCGGGGAGCGCGGGATATGATTTTATCCTGCCCTGTCGGGTCGAACTGGAGCCGGGACAGAGCATTCGCGTTCCGACCGGCATTCGCGCACGGATCGCGGACGGCTGGGTGCTCCAGATCTTCCCGCGCAGCGGACTTGGATTCAAATATCGGCTCCAGCTTGACAATACAGTCGGCATTATTGACGCGGATTATTACAACGCGAAGAACGAGGGACATATCCTAATCCAGATCACGAACGACGGGAAATCGGGGCGCGTTCTCACGCTGGACGCGGGAGACGGCTTTGCCCAGGGCATATTCCTGCCCTTCGGGATCACCGAGGACGACGAGGCAAACGGCGTGCGGGTCGGCGGCTTCGGCAGTACGGGACATTAAAAAAACGGACGGGAGGTGTTTCATTTTCCGTCCGTTTGTATTATACTAAGGATGAGAGAAAAAACGGGAGTGAAAATGATGATGGATCAGAATTTGCTGGAAGGCAAGCGGCATATCCACTTTATCGGGATCGGCGGATCGGGTATGTTCCCGCTGGCGGAGATTCTCCACAGCGAGGGCTTTTATCTGACCGGTTCGGACAATAACGAAACCGAAACGCTGCAGCGGGTGCGTGACCTTGGCATACCGGTCACGCTGGGACAGCGGGCGGAGAATATTGAGGGCGCGGATCTGATCGTGCATACTGCCGCGATCATGGCGGACAATCCCGAACTGATCGCCGCCCGTGCCAGCGGTGTGCCGGTGCTGGAGCGGAGCGAACTGCTGGGGCTGATCTCCCGTCGGTATGATAACGCGGTCTGTATCAGCGGCACCCATGGGAAAACCACCACCACCTCCATGCTGACCCAGATTTTGCTGGGGACGGATATCGATCCCACCATTGTGATCGGCGGAAAGCTGCCCGCGCTGGGCGGAAGCGGTCATGCCGGCAGTTCCGACATCATGGTCTGCGAAGCCTGCGAGTTTGTGGACACTTTTTTGAAGCTGGCTTCTGATACGGCGGTGATCTTGAATGTGGACGCCGATCATTTGGACTATTTCGGCACGCTGGAAAACGTGATCCGCTCCTTCCGCAAATTTGCCGAGCAGACAACCCGCACCGTCATCATAAACGGGGACGACGCCAATACCTGCAAGGCGGTAGAGGGTCTGGACAAGGAGATCATCACCTTCGGGCGTTCGCCTGAGCGGGACTACTATGCCGCGCATGAAACCAAAGAGGGCGGCTTCCCTGCCTTTGATTTGATGAAGGGGGATACCTGCCTCGGGCATATCACCCTCAGTGTGCCGGGCAGCCATAATGTGCTCAATGCCACAGCCGCGGCGGTGACGGCACTGCGGCTCGGCGTGCCGTTCCAGCTGATTCAATCGGGACTGGCGGAGTTCCGGGGCGCCGGACGGCGGTTTGAGATACTCGGCAAGTACAACGGTGCGGTGATTGCCGATGATTACGCCCATCACCCTGCCGAGATCAAAATGACGCTGAAAGCCGCACGGGAGATGGGGTACAAGCGGATCATAGCGGTGTTCCAGCCGTTTACCTATTCCCGCACAGCCATGCTGTTAAATGATTTTGCAAAAACCCTTTCCCTTGCCGACCATGTGGTACTCAGTGAAATCATGGGGAGCAGAGAGAAGAACACCTACAACATTTACGCCAAGGATTTGGCGGATAAAATAGACGGCTGCCGCTGGTTTGCCACTTTCCCGGAGATCGTGGACTATCTGACCGGTGTGATCGGCGAGGGCGATTTGGTCATCACCATGGGGTGCGGCGACATCTATAAAGCGGCGAAGCTGCTGCTCTCCCGTTCGGAGCCGAAGGCATGAGCCGCCGCACATGGGCGGAGATCCACATCGACCGCCTGCGGGAAAATCTGCGGCTGATCCGCTCTCATCTGCCGCAGAGTACTAGGGTGATGGCAGTCGTCAAGGCAAACGCCTACGGGCACGGCGATGTGGAAACGGCAGAGGTGCTTTTCGCAGAAGGGGTGCGGCATTTTGCGGTCTCCAATTTGGACGAGGCGCTTCGCCTGCGGGCGCATGGGATTAAGGGTATGCTGCTGATCTTGGGATATACGCCGCCCGAGGCAGCCGGTATCCTTGCGAAAGAGGAGATCACCCAAACGGTTTACAGCCTTTCCTTTGCCAAAGCGCTTTCCGACCATGCCGTCAAAGCAGGCGTCACGGTGCGGGCGCATCTGGCGCTGGATACCGGCATGGGGCGGATCGGCTTTGCCTCAGACGATCCCGATGATGCGGTCAACGAGATCGAACAGGCAAGGCTTCCGGGGATCGCCTACACCGGTATGTTCACCCATTTTGCCGTGGCGGACTCTCTCCTGCCGGACGATATTGCGTTTACCCGCGCGCAGAAAGCCCGCTTCGACGCGGTGGCAGCAAGGCTGCGCCAAAAGGGCTTGGAGCTGCCCGAATTACATATCCAGAACAGTGCCGCCACCCTTTTGGGCGAGGGAATGGAATACCCGATCGCCCGATGCGGCATTATCCTCTACGGACTGCCGCCCAGTCACGACGTTGCGCCGGAGGGACTGCGTCCCGTTATGGAGGAAAAAACCGTGATCTCGATGCTCAAAACCATTCCTGCCGGACATTCTGTTTCCTACGGCAGAACCTTTGTCGCGGCACGCGATACCCGCGTTGCCACTCTGCCGGTCGGGTATGCCGACGGTTATTTCCGGCTTTTGTCCAATCGCGGCGCGGTGCTGATCCACGGGAAACGCGCGCCGGTGATCGGGCGTGTCTGTATGGATCAGGCCATGGTGGACGTCACCGATATTCCCGAAGTAAAGGAAGGGGATGTCGTCACCTTGTTCGGTGAGGACGGGGACGCCGTTCTTTCCCTGACCGAGCTTGCCGATACGGTCGGCACCATCAACTATGAGCTTGCCTGTGCCGTTTCCGGGCGGGTCAAGCGGGTGTACCGGTGATGAGCATGACAAAAATACTGCTGGTGGAGGACGACAAAAGCATCGTGTCCGCCCTATCTGCCTTTCTGGGCGGAGAGGGGTTTGCGGTCAAAAGCGCATCGGGGCAGTCTGGCGCGCTGTTTCTCCTTTCTAAGGAGCCGTTCGATTTGGTACTGCTTGATATTTCTTTGGCGGACGGGAACGGCTTTTCGGTCTGCTCCGCCATCAAGTCGGAGTACAGCATACCGGTCATTTTCCTGACCGCGTCGGGAGATGAGTACAGCACGGTGACCGGCTTTGAACTGGGCGCGGACGACTATATTGCAAAGCCGTTTCGCCCCCGTGAGCTGGTCACGCGGATTCGGAATATCCTCCGCCTGACCAAAGGCGCCGGCGCTGTAGTCCACTTAGGGGCGGTAACGGTGGACACCGTGCGCGGCACGGCGGTCAAAAACGGGCGGGACCTTTACCTTTCCGCTTTGGAATACAGGCTGCTGCTTGTCCTTTTGAATCATCGCGGCGCGGTGCTTTCCCGCTCCCAGCTTTTGGAGGCGATCTGGGACAGCGCGGGGGAGTTTGTCAATGATAATACGCTGACCGTTTATATCAAGCGGCTGCGTGAGAAGATCGAGGACGACCCTCAGAACCCGACCTTAATCAAAACGGTGCGGGGGATCGGCTATCGGGTGGACGCCGAATGAAGCTCTTTCGGAATCGGGAGGTCAGCCGCACCTTTCTTGCCGCACTGCTGACTGCGGTAATCGGAACACTCGCCGCCTTTTTCTTTGGTATCCGGTTCGGCGTGTTTACCCTTGTACTCTGCCTGGTGATGCTGACTGTTTATCTGGCAGGCATGAAAAAACGGTATCGCCAAATCGCGGCGTTGGCGGCGGATATCGACCGCATTCTGCACGGCGAAAAGCAAAGCCTGCCGGAGGAATACGCCGAGGGCGAGCTGGGCATTTTACAAAGTGAAATCAATAAAATGACGGTGCGTCTGCAGGAGCAGCAGCAGCGGCTGGAGGAGGATAAGGCTTTTCTGGCAAATTCCCTTGCCGACATCTCGCACCAAATTCGCACGCCGCTCACCTCGATCCATCTGCTGGCGTCCATGCTGTCGGACGATCTGCCTGCCGAACGGCGGCAGGCGTTGTCAATGGAGCTTTACCGGCTTTTGTCCCGCATCGAATGGCTGATTGACACACTGCTGAAAATTTCTAAACTGGACGCGGGCACGGTATCTTTTGTCTCGCAGCAAATCCCGCTGCGGGAGCTGCTCCAAAAGGTGGTCGAACCGCTTTTGATTCCGGCGGAGCTGCGGGAACAGGAGCTTGCAATCACCGCCGAGGGAGATTTCTGCGGCGATATTGCATGGAGCTGTGAGGCGCTCACCAATATTGTGAAAAACTGCATGGAGCATACACCCGATCACGGGAAAATTAAGATCGCCGCATCCGAAAACCCGCTTTATGCCGAGATCGTGATCTGCGATAACGGAAGCGGGATCGCCCCGGAGGATCTGCCGCATATCTTCGAGCGGTTTTATAAGGGGAAAAGCGCGGGAGAAAGCGGCTTCGGGATCGGGCTTGCGCTGGCGCGGATGATTATCACCGGGCAAAACGGCACGGTGCAGGCGGAAAATCTGCCATCGCACGGCGCAAAATTCACCGTTCGTTTTTATAAAAGAACCGTCTGACCGCCAAAATTCCCACAAAACTACCGTCTTTGTCAAGACCTCCCTTGCCATGTTTTTTCACAAAACTACCGTCTTTGTCAAGACCTCCCTTGTTAAAGGGAGGGGGACCGCGCACGGCGCGGTGGAGGGATTCAAAAGCCCCTTTGACAAAGGCGGCTTTTATTGTGACGTTTTTGTTATTCTGTCGTCACCGTCCTGTCACCCGTGTCGGGTATACTGGGGCTATCACAGCCGAAAGGGGATACCAAGATGGAGATTCTGCGCGTGGAGCATCTTTCCAAAATTTACGGCAGGGGCGAAAACGAGGTCAGGGCGCTGGACGATGTGTCCTTCTCGGTCAATCGCGGGGAGTTTGTGGCAATCGTCGGACCGTCCGGTTCGGGAAAATCCACCCTGCTGCACATTCTCGGCGGCGTGGATCAGCCGACCGGCGGCAAGGTCTATATGGACGGTATGGATGTCTATGCCCGCGGGGAGGAGCAGCTTGCCGTCTTTCGCCGCAGGCAGGTGGGATTGATCTATCAGTTTTATAATCTGATTCCCGTGCTGAATGTGAGAGAGAATATCACATTGCCGGTGCTGATGGACGGACGGCAGGTGAACGAAAAACGCCTGCGGGAGCTTTTGCAGACCCTTCGCCTGACCGGACGGGAGCATCATCTGCCGAACCAGCTTTCGGGCGGACAGCAGCAGCGGGTGTCGATTGGGCGCGCGCTGATGAACGCGCCTGCCGTGGTGCTGGCTGACGAGCCGACCGGCAACCTTGACAGCAAAAACAGTCAGGAGATCGTGAGCCTGCTCAAGGAGTCAAACCGCATCTACCACCAGACTCTCATCGTGATCACCCATGACGAGAGCATCGCACTGCAGGCGGATCGAATCCTATCCATCGAGGACGGGAGGATCACCGGGGACGAGGTGATCCGCAGATGAATATTTTTTATAAGGTCACCCTTCGCACCCTGCGGAAAAACCGCACCCGTACCGCGGTGACGATCATCGGCATTCTGCTGTCCGCCGCGCTGATCTGCGCAGTGACCACCTTTACCGCCAGCATTTACCACTATATGTTGGAGTACGCGGTCTATCAAAACGGCAGCTGGCACGGCAGTGCGATGACGGTGGACGCCGATACACGGAATATGGTGATCGGGGCAAAGGAGGTGGAGCGCACCGCCTTCGGGCAAAAGCTCGGCTACGCCGTGGCGGAAGGCTGTAAAAATGAGTATAAACCCTATCTCTATCTGCTGGGTATGTCAGAGGACTTCACCGATATGATGCCGGTGCATTTAACCGAGGGCAGGTGTCCCGAAACGGCGGAGGAAATCCTGCTGCCTGAAAATCTGGCGGCAAACGGCGGCGTGATCCATCGGCTCGGCGACAGGCTGACGCTCAC
This sequence comes from uncultured Clostridia bacterium, assembly GCA_947624425.1. Classification (GTDB taxonomy): domain Bacteria; phylum Bacillota; class Clostridia; order Oscillospirales; family Ruminococcaceae; genus CANQKG01. The sequence continues at coordinate 6,900 of CANQKG010000014.1, forward strand.
CCTCGGCGACCGGATCGGGGAGGGCGATGTGACCCTCGACCAGTATAATCCCTTACAGGCGCTGGAGGAGGAAAACAAAGTCACCGTTACCGAAAAATTTGCGCCGCATGAGACAAGAAGCTATACGGTGGTGGGCTTTTATGAGCGTCCGGCCTTTGAGGAATATTCCGCGCCGGGCTATACGGCGCTGACCGTCCGGGACGCAGCACCTGCCGCAGAAGCGGAATACGACGTCTGGTTTTCCATGAAACAGCCGCAGGAGACCGACCGCTTTATGCAGGCGCACCACCTTGGCGGTGAAACCAATGAACGGGTGCTCACCTTCCTTTTCGTGTATGTGGGGGACGGCATGATCGCGATGCTGACCCTGCTGTCCGCCATTGTGATCGCATTGATCGTGTTCGGGTCGGTCGCGCTGATCTACAATGCGTTTTCCATCTCGGTGTCGGAGCGGACCCGGCAGTTCGGGCTGTTGTCCTCAATCGGCGGAACCAAAAGGCAGATACGCCGCTCGGTTTTGTTTGAGGCGGTGGTGATCAGCGGGATCGGGATCCCGCTCGGCATTCTCACCGGGGTCGGCGGGATCGGGATCACGCTGTTTTTGATCGGCGAACGCTTTCGGAGCATTCTGGATGTGCCGTTTCCGATGCGGGTGCGGGTATCGCTGCCCGCGATTTTGATCGCCGCCGCGCTGGCGCTTTTCACGGTGCTTCTCTCGGCATGGATCCCTTCCAAACGCGCCACACGGGCGTCTGCCGTGAGCGCCATACGGCAGAACATGGATGTAAAGGCAAAACAAAAGGAAGTAAAAACCTCCCGCCTGACCTACCGGCTGTTCGGGTTGCCCGGTATGCTGGCGAACAAATACTATAAACGGAGCCGGTCGAAATACCGCGCAACGGTGGTCAGCCTTTTTATGAGCATCGTGCTGTTTGTCTCAGCGTCCTCGTTTTGCGCTTATATGATGGATTCGGTACGGGCGGAGGTCAATACCGGCGGTTGTGACCTGCGCTTTTACCAAACTGCGGCAAACCGCGGCGATCTGACCGAGGATCAGTTGCTTGCCTTGACCTCTGACGCACAGGGGATCACCGATGCGGCATATCTTCTCTCCTACGGCGCGGGACTTGTGGAGATAAAGGAAGAAATGCTCTCCGATCGGGCGCTGGAGCAAAAAGGGCTGTTTGTCCATGAGATCAACGGGAATTCGGATAAGCTTGGCGTATCGACAGCGCTTTATTTTTTGGACGACGCGCATTTTCGCGCTCTTTTGGCGGAGTATCATCTGAATGAGGCAGCGTATTTCAATCCGGCCGCACCGCTTGCCGTGGCGTGGGATCTCCTCAAAGACTATCACCCCGAAACAGAGAAGCTTTCGATGACGAATGTGCTGAAAAACGACCGCAGTGAGCTGACCGCCACCATCGAAAAAACGGTTGAGGGCTATTATCCGAGGCAGGTCATCACCGACGATCAGGGCACGCCGGTCTCGGTCGAGTACGCAAAGCAAAATGACTTTGAGGAAAAGCTCATCCTTCCGGCGGAGGAGGCGCTCCACACGGTTTTATTGAAAACGGGAAAGAAGCTCGACCGCCTGCCGTTTTACTGCGCGGAGGCGGACGGAAACGCCCTGATCCTGCTTTATCCCTACAGCCTGCGGGCGGCGGTGCTGCCCGACGCCGACCGGTACGGCATAGAGTATGATTTTTTGTCCGAGGATCACAGTAAAAGCTATACCGCGCTGGAAACTGTTCTGCGGGATCAAGGTATCTCCGGCGCAAACCTGTATGACAATGCCGCCATGGTGGAGGAAAACCGAAATCTCGTTGTGATCGTGCAGGTGTTCGCCTACGGCTTTATTCTGCTCATCTCTCTGATCGCCGCCGCCAATGTGTTCAATACCATCTCCACCAATATCGCGCTGCGGCGCAGAGAATTTGCCATGCTCAAATCGGTCGGCATGACCGGTCGCGGCTTCAACCGCATGATGTATTACGAGTGCCTGCTCTATGGCTGTAAGGCGCTGCTGTACGGACTGCCTGCCGCAATCGGGGTGACCTGTCTTATCTACCGTGCCGTTTCCGAGGAATTTGACCGCAGCTTTTATCTGCCGTGGCAGCCGGTTTTGATCGCGGTGTGCAGCGTGTTCGCCGTGGTTCTGGTCACCATGATGTATGCCATGCGGAAGGTGAAGCGGGATAATCCGATCGACGCGCTGAAAAACGAAAACCTGTAAAAAAATCTCCCGGTTCCGTTTGGAATCGGGAGATTTTCGTGTGATTTTTACCGGTACAGCGGGCCGTAAGCGGCGCAGGCGCGGTAATCGGCGCCCTCTTTGTCCATGCCGAACAGGTTCCATGCGGACGGACGGAAGATCTGCTCGGTCGGCACATTGTGCATCGCAACGGGGATCCGCAGCATCGAGCAGAGGGTGATGAGATCGGCGCCGATATGACCGTAGCTGATCGCGCCGTGATTGGCGCCCCAGTTGTTCATTACATCATAGGCGGTCTTGAACGGGCTTCCCTCCACACCGTCGCACCGCGGAGCAAACCAGGTGCAGGGCCATGTGGGATTGGTGCGTTCCATCAGGACGTCGGTCACCTCGTCGGGGAGCTTGACCGTCCAGCCTTCGGCGATCTGAAGCACCGGCCCCAGCCCTTTGACCAGATTCAGCCGGATCATGGTCACCGGCATCTCGGCGCGGGTCACAAAATGGCTGGAGTATCCGCCGCCGCGGAAGTTGTCGAAGCCGGCTTCGCACCATACGGTGGCGTCGGTCATCTTCTTGATGTCCTCGTCGGTGACGTCCCACCACTGCTTCATCACGGCGTTGCCGTTTTCGTCGGTACATTCGCCGCAGGCGTCCAGACAGGCGGCGCCAGAATTGAGCAGATGAATGACGCCGCCGCTTTCCTTCGCCTTCCCCTCGAACTCATATCCGGCGGCGCGGCGGGTCGCTTCGGGCGACCAGTAGGTGCGTACATCGGCGAAAATCTGTGCGCGGTTGGTCAGCAGCTTCATGAACAGCATACCGATACCGTTGAGTACATCGTTTTCGGTGGCGAGGATCATCGGCTCCTTTTTCCCCTCAAAGTCAAAGGAGGAGTTGAGCACCGCCTCGGGATAATCGCAGTTGGGCCAGTGATCGGTCCACTGCCGCTGACCCTGGAAGCCGGCGGCGATGGCGTTATGTCCCAGCATTTCCTCCTCGAAGCCGGCGGGGAGATTGGGATTGCCGTTCATCAGATCCTTGATGATGCAGTACATCTTGATCGTGAACTCCCACTGCTTGTCCTTCTGCTCACGGTTGAAGCGGACAAAGTCGGGATTGTCGTCCCGTCCCTCTTTGCAGTGTTCTTTGGTCCATTTGAGCGCCTTTTCGTAGGACTCCTTGTTGTAGATGCCTTCCTCCATGCGGCGGAGGATCTCCACCTCGTCCACGCTCTCGACCCGCAGACCGAGGTATTCCTCCATAAACTGCTGATCGATGATCGAGCCGCCGATCCCCATGCACATCGAGCCGATCTGGAGATAGCTTTTGCCGCGCATGGTGGCGGCCGCGATCGCCGCCCGCCCGAAGCGCAGGAGCTTTTCTTTCACATCGTCGGGAATATCGGTGACCTCGTCCACATTCTGCACCTCATGACCGTAGATGCCGAAAGCGGGCAGCCCTTTCTGGGCGTGGGTGGCAAGCACCGAAGCGAGATATACGGCGCCGGGACGCTCGGTCCCGTTGAAGCCCCAGACCGCTTTGATGGTGGTGGGATCCATGTCCATGGTTTCCGCGCCGTAGCACCAGCAGGGCGTTACCGAAAGAGTGACCGCCACGTTTTCCTTCTTAAACTGCTCCGCACAGGCGGCGGTCTCCGGCACGCGGCCGATGATCTTGTCCGCGATCACCACCCGAACCGGATCGCCGTTGGAGTAGCGGAGGTTCTCCTCAAACAGCTTTTTGGCGGCCTTTGCCATTGCCATGACCTGCGGCTCCAAGCTTTCCCGCAGCTTCATGGGTCCCCGTCTGCCGTCCACGATGGGGCGGATACCGATGGCGGGATAATCGCCTACATATCTGTTTTCTGCCATATGCTCGCATCCTTTCACGGTAAAATGTTACTTTTATTATAAGGCTTCTTTTGCGGTTTTGCAATATTTTCTTTTCGGGTTTTCGCCGTCGTTTCTTGACTATTTTCGCGGCTTTTGCTATGATAAAAACAGACTATCGAAAATGAGGTGAGCCGCATGAGCGGATTTCAGATTTGGGGTATCATCGTATTGGTTTTGTTTTACGGCATTTATCTCTGGCGGGGGATCAGCCTGCACCGAAGCGGGTATCCCGTTTTTGCCCTCGGCAGGGCAGTGGGGGAGAAGGAGCGGGAAACGCTTCGGATCGAGCGTCTGCTGATCGCTTCCTGCCTGCTGCTTGCCCTAATCGAGTGTGTGAACCTGTTTATCAACCGGTACAAGCTCGAAAGCACCGTCATTCGGGTGATCGGCGTGATCCTCTGCGTGATCGGGATCGGCTGTCTGGCACTGGCGGAAGTCGCCATGGGCAGAAGCTGGCGGGTCGGCGTTACCGGAACGCCGCAGCGCAGGCTTGCCGTGCGGGGCGCCTATGCGATCAGCCGGAATCCTGCCGTGGTGGGCTTTGACCTGTTTTATATCGGGTTTTTCCTCCTTTTTGCCAATCTGCCGCATCTCTGCCTTTTGATCCTCTCGGTCGGTCTGCTTCATATGCAGATCCTGGAGGAGGAAAAATATCTGCGGAAAACCTTCGGTCCCGATTATGCCGCGTACTGCCATAAAACGGCGCGGTATCTGATCTTCTGATATGGCAAAGGTTTTATTGCACTGCTGCTGTGCGCCCTGCGCCAATCGGTGCATTGCGGCATTGCAGGAGGAAGGGCATGAACTCACCGCCTATTGGTACAATCCGAATATCCACCCGTTTACCGAGTTTCGCGCTCGCAGGAATACCTTGCGGGAGTATCTTGCCGCACTTGATCTGCCGCTGCTGGAGGAGCCGGGCTACGGGCTTCGACCCTTTCTCCGCGCGGTGGGGGAGGACTTCGAAAACCGCTGTGCGGCATGCTACCGCCTCCGGCTGTTCCAAACGGCGAAAACGGCGGCGGAGCGCGGCTTTGACGCCTTTACCACAACTCTCCTCATCAGCCCCTATCAACAGCATGACCTGATTGTTAAGACCGGGCAGGACGCCGCCAAGGAGTACGGCGTCACCTTCCTGCCGCGGGACTTTCGCCCGCTGTTCCGGGAAGGGCAGACCTTCGCCCGCGAGCACGGGTTTTATATGCAGAAATACTGCGGCTGTATTTTCAGCGAGGAGGAGCGGTATATCAAGCCGAAAAAGATCATACGATAAAAGAGGCTGTCTTGCATTTGCAACAGCCTCTTTTCTAATCCTCTTTTGCTGCCAGCCGCTTGATGGCGGCAAAGCTCTCGGCGCTGATTACGTGTTCGATCCGGCAGGCGTCCTCGACCGCGGTTTTTTCATCCACACCGAGGGAGGTGAGCCAGCGGGACAGCAGGGTGTGCCGTTCGTATATCCGCTCCGCGATCTCGCGGCCGGCGTCGCACAAGGAGATAAATCCGTCCCTGTCCACCTGAATATAGCCGTTTTCCCGCAGGTTTTTCATCGCCACGCTGACGCTCGGCTTGGAAAAGCCCAGCTCGGTCGCAATGTCAATCGAGCGAACGCCGCCCTGCCGTTTCTGGAGCATCAGGATCGTTTCGAGATAATTTTCGGCGGATTCCTGTATCTTCACCGCAGTTCCCTCCTTTCAATAAGATTATTTTACCACTTTTCTGTCATTTTGGCAAGCGAAAAAATTTTTTCAAAAAAATGCTTGACAAGGGAGTTAGTGTGTGCTAACATATATACGGTTAGATTATCCTAACTTACCTTTCAGCCACGGGGGAGAGTATATTGATGCCACTGAATTTTGCGCCGGTTGGGGAAGAGAGCATGATCCGCAGGGTCGGCGGCAAGCCGGAGGTGCGGGCGCATCTTGAAAATCTCGGCTTTGTGCCGGGGAGCAGCGTGACCGTTGTTTCCACAATGGGCGGCAATCTGATCGTGAATGTAAAGGACTCCCGCATTGCCATCAGCAAAGAGATGGCGGCTAAAATCATGGTTTCATAGGTCTGATAAGGAGGGGAGAAGATGAACACACTGAAAGGAACGCCGATCGGCAGTACGGTCCGCGTGGTGAAGCTCCATGGGGAGGGCGCAGTCAAGCGCCGGATCATGGACATGGGGATCACAAAGGGCGTGGAGGTGACCGTTCGGAAGGTGGCTCCGCTGGGCGACCCGATCGAGGTGACTGTCCGCGGGTATGAGCTTTCGCTCCGCAAAGCGGACGCCGAAATGATCGAGGTGGAATGATCCGCCTTTTTTCTGCCGGTGAGTTAGTTATTACTAATCAAAGAAAGTGGGGAAATAGGAATGGGAATCACAATTGCCCTTGCGGGCAACCCGAACAGCGGTAAAACCACCCTGTTCAACGCATTGACCGGCTCGAACCAGTTTGTCGGGAACTGGCCCGGGGTCACGGTGGAGAAGAAGGAGGGCAAGCTCAAACGGCATACCGACGTCACCGTCACCGACCTGCCGGGCATCTACTCGCTTTCGCCCTACACGCTGGAGGAGGTCGTCGCCAGGGATTATCTGGTGCATGAGCGTCCGAATGCGATCCTCAATATCGTGGACGGCACCAATCTGGAGCGGAACCTCTATCTGACGACCCAACTGACCGAACTGGGAATACCGGTGGTGGTGGCGGTCAATATGATGGACGTGGTCCGGAAAAACGGCGACCGGATCCGAATCGAGGAACTGTCCAGACAGCTTGGCTGTCGGGTGGTGGAGATCTCCGCACTCAAGGGTACGGGCATCACCGAAGCCGCCGAAGCGGCGGTCAGCGCGGCACAGGGGGAAGTAACGATCCCCCAGCACAGCTTTTCGGGCGCGGTGGAGCACGCAATCGCACATATCGAGGAAGCGGCAGTACATCATCTACCCGCCGAGCAGCAGCGGTGGTACGCCATCAAGATTTTTGAGCGGGACGATAAAATTTTAGAGGAATTACAGCTTTCCGAAAGCCTGCGGCAGCATATCGAGCAGGATATTGCCGCTGCCGAGGCGGAAATGGACGATGACGCTGAGAGCATCATCACAAACGAGCGGTATGTTTATATTGCCTCGGTCATCAAAAGCTGCTATCAAAAGCGCCATGCCGGAAAGCTGTCGGTGTCGGATCGGATCGATAAAGTGGTGACCAACCGGTTCGCGGCACTGCCGATCTTTGCACTGGTGATGTTTGTCGTTTACTATGTTTCGATCACAACGGTCGGCACATGGGCGACCGATTGGGCGAACGACGGTCTGTTCGGCGACGGCTGGCACCTGTTTGGGATCGGCGCTTCGGCATATGAGGAGGATATGACCGCCTATGCCAAGGAGAATATCTGGACGGACGAGCTGATCGGCATCGCAGAAGACGCGAAGGCGGCGGGCGTAGTCGGCGCGGAGGATATTCTCGATGCGGTGGCGGAGGAAGATTTCGGCGGCTTTGACGAGGCATACGGCACCTTTTCCGATGCGCTGGCGGAGGCGGGCTTTGATTTGACCGGCATTTATGACGCGGCGATGGAGGATGCGCCGGATACCTCCGAATACGGCGTTTGGGTGCCGGGGATCCCGGTGCTGGTGGAAAGCGGGCTGACCGCAATCGGCTGTGCCGATTGGCTGTCCGGACTGATTTTGGATGGGATCGTCGGCGGCGTCGGCGCGGTGCTGGGTTTTGTGCCGCAGATGTTTGTGCTGTTTATCTTTCTGGCATTTTTGGAGGCGTGCGGCTATATGGCGCGGATCGCCTTTGTGATGGACCGTATCTTCCGAAAATTCGGACTGTCGGGCAAATCC
>CANQKG010000015.1 GCA_947624425.1 uncultured Clostridia bacterium
CCGCTTCCATATTCTCGATGATAACGTCGATCAGCCGGTTCTCCACCTCGGTTTCGGCGCTCTTTTCGTTCTCCTCCGCCATTTTCTTTTGCAGGTCTGCCTTTAATTCCTCCAGCGTGTCAAACTCGCTGACGTCCTTGGCAAACTCATCGTCCAGCTCGGGCAGCTCGCGGGCTTTCAGCTCATGCAGAGTGACATGGAACACCGCGTCTTTGCCTTTGAGCTCCTCGGCATGGTAGTCCTCCGGGAAGGTGACATTCACATCAAAGGTCTCGCCCGCCGAATGCCCGACCACCTGATCCTCAAAGCCGGGAATAAAGGTATTGCTTCCCAAGGTGAGGTCAAAGCCCTCGCCCTTGCCGCCCTCAAAAGCCTCGCCGTCCACAAAGCCCTCAAAGTCGATCTTCGCCTGATCGCCCGTCTCGGCGGCGCGACCCTCCACCGTGATGGTGCGGGCGCCCCGCTCCTGCAGGCGGTGCAGCTCGTTTTCGATATCCTCGTCAGTGACAGCTTTGACGGTTTTGGTCGCTTCTATACCTTTATATTTTTTCACGGTGACCTCGGGACGGACGGTACACTTTGCCTTCATGGTGAACCCGTCGGCATGGCTGACCGCGGTGATCTCCACCTCGGGACGGGTGACAAGCTCCAGCCCTGCCTCGTCCACCGCCTCAAACAGCGCGTCGTTATACAAGGCGTTGATCGCGTCCTCATAGAACACGCCCTCGCCGTACAGCTTTTCGATCATCTTGCGGGGCGCTTTCCCCTTCCGGAAGCCCGGCACATTCATCTTTCTCCCGTTTGTCCGGTATGCCTGCTCCACCGCCGCTTCAAAACGGTCGGCGTCTACCTTGATCTCAAGCTCATACAGGTTGGTATCGGTTTTCTGATTGGAAACTAACATCTTTATGTCCTCCTGAAATAAAGTTCATCCTGACAGTGCATACGCACCTCAAGACAGTATACCACATTTTTACCGGAATGACAACTGCTTTTCTTCAAAAAATCACGGTGGGGCAAAACTCCAGAAAGTCGCCCGATATCAGGTGATAGGCGATCCCGTCCCGCACGCCCTTTTCGGCATACCGGCAGGATTGCCCGTGCAGATGCCCGTAATAGACCTCGGTGATCGAAAACTCCCGCAGGACGCTTAGGATCTCCGCGCAGCTTTCCTGCTGAAAGACCGGCGGATAGTGGAGAAATACCAGCGGTTTCCCACCCAAACGCCCTGCCGCCTCCAGCGACAGCCGCAGCCGTCCCGCTTCCCGATCCAGCACCTTTTTATCCGCCGCCGCGCCCGGCTCATTGATCCAGCCGCGGGTGCCGCAAATCACATAGTCTTCACAGCGAAAGGCGTTATTGAACAATACCGAAAGAGACGCAAAGCCCCGTTCGGCAAAAAATCGCTCCACCTTGGTCTTTGTGGAAAACCAATAATCGTGGTTCCCCTTCATCAAAATCTTCTGTCCCGGCAGAGCGTCAAGCCAGCGGAAATCCTCCTCGGCGTCGGCAAGGGAAATGCCCCACGAGATATCCCCGGCGATCACCACCGTATCCTCCGGCGTGACCAGCCGCCGCCAGTTTTCCTCCAGCCGCTCCATATAATTTTCCCAGCCGCCGAACACGTCCATCGGCTTATCCCCCGAAAGGGACAGGTGCAGGTCGGCTATGGCATACAAATGCATACGATACCTCCGAGCGGAAATGATTTCCTGATATTTTTTACCGGTCTTCGGATATACTATTTGCGGAGCCGCAGCAAACGGCACGCATTCGGTTCACCGGAGCCTGCCTTTGCGGCAGGTTCCGCCTTTCAGTTTTTCGGAAAGGAGGCGTTTTCCTTGTCCAAAGCAGGCGAAAACAAGCAGTGCATCTGTGATGTGAAATGTGATGTGGAAAGCTGTATCCACAACAACCACAAAAACGGATGCACGGCGCAGGCAATCGAGATCGGACCGCATTTTGCCACTAACTCAAGCGATACCGTTTGCAACACCTTTGAAGAACAGAGCATCTCGTAACGCATCAGGACATCCGGACAAGAGGCAGGCATTCGCCTGCCTCTTTTTCTTATGATACCATTTTGAATGAAAAAATGCAACCGATGAAGGTAAGATGCGCGAAATGCCGTGCGAAAATAATTTTTCGGGAAAAGGAGGAGCAAAGCGAACTTTGCTCCGACGTGGCGGAGAAGGAGGGATTTGAAGTTGCTTCGCAACCCCTCTTGCGGTAACCCGGCGCTCGGGTTCAAATCCTTTTTTTCCAAAAATTATGAGCCGCATTTTATGCGGCTCATAATTTTTGGCGGAGAACGCTAATTTTGATACAAAAATCCTCTGAACTCTTGACAAATAGAATTGAATATGATATAATAAATTTATAAACAAAGGAAAGTGAGGTGGACAAAATGACAACAATAAAGCTGATAAGATCGAAAGCCGTTTTGTCCACGGAATAGAGAAACCTCTTTTTGGATGTTGACTGCTTCTGATTTTATCAGAGGCAGTTTCTTTATATCCAAAATTTTTGAAAGAGGTATTGTAATGAGAGAATTAAGATTTATTCAATTGTACGATGGCAGCGAGGAATTGTTTGAGATGGCAAAAGAGGTTTGGCTTCCGTTTATACATGAAGTGAACGCAAACGACGGAATAACAGAAAGTGACGATGACATCATAAACGGACTGAAAAAGAGGATCTCTATTCAAGACACTAGAAAAGATATGCACTTTGAAATTGTTCTGTTTGACGACGAGGTCGTAGGTATCTCTATGTTTGCTATTGATTTAGGCACGATCTATGGGCTACTCGATCGACCGGGATACGGTACGGTTATGGGTTTTTACATCAAGCCCGAATACAGAAGAAAAGGATTCGGCAGAGCGTTTTTCGAACACATACAAACGACGCTGCAAAATGACGGCGCCGAAAAAATGTATGTCTGCCCGGATACGGTCACAGGTATACCGTTTTGGAAAGCGATGGGATTTTCCGACAGCGGAAAAATTGACCCGGATGATGAGAAGCCGATCTATATCAAAACGATTGTTCAATAGATTCTTGTCGTTTAACGATTACCCCATAAGTTCAACGATTACACCCATAAATTCAACGGTTACGAATCTTTCCACGATTACCCGCTTTAACACAAGCAGGAAAAAGGCTGGAAACAGGTTCTTTTTTGGTGAGTTTCGGGGAGTTGAGCATAAGCGCACAGACGCCGGAAACCGTAAAAAGCCTTGTTTTCAAGCCTTTTTCGGAAAAAAAGCAAAAAACCTAATTTCGATACGCTTTGTATCAGAATTAGGGTTCTTATTTGGTGGAGAAGGAGGGATTTGAAGTTGCTTCGCAACCCCTCTTGCGGTTCCCGAAAAGGCCTTCGGGTGCCTGTCGGCACTGTTCCTCGGCTTTTTCGACCGCTGCGCCGCGTCGGAGCAAGCTCCACTTCATTCGTTTTCACGCAAGCGCGAAAAACTCAACCGTTTTGCTGCTCCTCCTTTTCCCCAAAAGGTCTACCGACCTTTCGGGGACCCCGAATTTTACCTCCCTTCTCCCGCCACCGGCGGTAGAAAGCAGGCGTAGCCCCCGCCGGTTCCCGTCGCTCGGGTTCAAATCCTTTTTCCCAAAAATTATGAGCCGCATAAAACCGCAAAAAGTTGGTAGCGACAGTGAGCCGCCCGGAGCGCGTTTACAAGCGAACCGGCGAACCGAGCGTGGCTTTTTGCGGAAAAAGGAGGAGCAAGGGAGCGGGCGTATGACGCTTTTTGAAACCACAGGTAAAAAAAGCGTCGGAGCAAAGCGAACTTTGCTCCGACGTGTGCAAGGACAATGAAAAAGATATTTTCGACAAACCGCTATATAGACTTGAACTCTCGCGGGCAATAACTTCACTATTTATGAAAGCTGTGTAATTAGATGACATGATATTTTCACTATCGATTGTGCAAATGATTTCGAATTACGGTCAAAAAATACGCTGCGTTTTCAATTTGTTCGACTACTTCCTCTTTTGAGATGACAAAAAAGTCATCATAATCACTTTCTGTCCGGATATCAAATAAGAGCGATATGATCTCGGAAAGCTTAGTTTCAAAAACACCGGTTTTAATATAAAGTCTGCGAAATTCTGATATGATACCACTGTGGTGTTTCATATCAATCTCATCAAACGCAAGTACAGCCCGCATTGCATGAAATATGGCATAGTAGAACGGTTTGCCGCGCTTTTGTAATTCTCAGATGCCAGCAAGCTTTTTGCTGCGGACAAGCATTCCTCCGCATGCTCCAAACGAGTATCCGATAAAGCCCTCTTTTCTCTATCCTGCATATTGTATACCCTCTCTCAGCACATTCTGATAGTAAGGCAGCACGTCCTGATATTTTCGGAACTGTTCAAGTGGTTTCACAGTCACCGATACTGTGACATCGTACTTTAAACTCAAAGCACTGGTAACGGAAGCGATAGCAACACGATATTTTGCCAGCTCACTGGAAGGCAAATCAACCGTCAGCAGAATATCTACATCGGACTCTTCGTTGTAGTCGCCACGAGCGTATGAGCCATAAAGGAAGGCATCATAAATGTCGCCAAGCATCTCATGACAAGCATGATATACCTCACCGAGTATACTAACAGCTTGATTGGTCGTACACATTGCTATCCCTCCCATATATTATTTTATTCTTATTTTAGCATAGCATCTTTCAAATATCAATAATAAAGATATAACACACTGGCCACAAAACACCCACACCGCAAGCTGCAATACAAGACTCCGAAACAGAAAGAACGGGAATATGCCCTAAAAATGCTGTTCAACAACGATGAAAACTAGACTAAGGGGGTTCGTAAACATCAGTTTTAAATCTTTTCTTTTTCGATTTTAGCGTTTTTTGATTTTCAGTCCAATAGCTAAAACAAAAATACGGTTCCATAGAACCGCATAAATAAAGGCTTTATAGTGAAAACACCATTGCTGTCCAAACCCAGGGGTTCAGATTGCAATGGTGTTTTCAGATGGCGGAGAAGGAGGGATTTGAAGTTGCTTCGCAACCCCTCTTGCGGTTCCCGAAAAAGCCTTCTGGTGCCTGTCGGCACTGTTTCTCGGCTTTTTCGACCGCTGCGCCAACGCCTGCTCCCTTCACCCGCCACCGGCGGCGGTCGCAAGCGTAGCCCCCGCCGGTTCCCGTCGCTCGGGTTCAAATCCTTTTTCCCAAAAATTATGAGCCGCATAAAATGCGGCTCATAATTTTTTGGCGGAGAAGGAGGGATTTGAACCCTCGCGCCGGTTGCCCGACCTACACCCTTAGCAGGGGCGCCTCTTCACCACTTGAGTACTTCTCCATGGTGAATTGATTCTTCAATATGGCGGAGAGGGTGGGATTCGAACCCACGGTCCGTTGCCGGATCACCGGTTTTCAAGACCGGCTCCTTAAACCACTCGGACACCTCTCCATTTTACCGAGCGACCGTTTATTATCATACCAAAACCGCGCCGGTTTGTCAACCGTTTCCGCCACATTTTCCCACTTGATTTTCCCGCTTTTACAGCATGGCGGAAAAATCCTTGAGATACTCCCGGAACGCCGTGCCGATCTCCGGATGGCGCAGACCCGCTTCAATGATCGCCTGCAGCACCCCCAGCTTACTTCCCATATCGTACCGGTGCCCCTCAAAATCGAAGCCGAGGATCCCCTCGGTCTGTGCCAGCGTCCGCATGGCATCGGTCAACTGGATCTCATTGGCAGCGCCGGCCGGTGTATTCTCCAATATGCCGAAAATCTCGGGAGGCAGCACACACCGTCCCAAAATCGCAAAATGAGAAAAAATCTCCTCAGGCTTCGGCTTTTCGATCATATCGCTGATCGCATACAGCCGTTCCTTTTCCAGCGGTTCCAGCTTCATCGAGCAATACTTCTGCACCAGCTCCTCGCTGACCTCCTGAATACCGACCACGGCTTTCCCGTATGCTTCATATATCTCGCAGAGCTGGTGGCAAACGGGACGGTCGCCGATGATCACATCGTCGCCGTAAAGCACGGCAAACGGCTCGTCCCCCACGAACGCCTTGGCGCAGAGGATCGCATGACCCAATCCGCGGATCTCCACCTGCCGGATATAGCTGATATTCGCCATATGCGCCAGCCGCACGATCTCGTCATAGGCGTCCTGCTTCCCCGCGGCAAGCAGACGCGCCTCCAGTTCGGGCATACGGTCAAAATGATCCTCGATGATCCCCTTGCCGCGGCTGGTGATGATCAGGATATCCTCGATCCCGCTGTTGACCGCTTCCTCCACGATATACTGGATCGCCGGTTTGTCCACGATCGGCAGCATCTCTTTCGGCATGGCCTTGGAGGCGGGAAGCACCCGCGTACCCAATCCGGCGGCAGGAATCACCGCCTTCCTCACTTTTTTCATGTCGTTTCCTCCGTTTGTATCACAGTGCGAGCAAAAACATACTGATATAGGTAAGCACCATGGTTCCCGCCGCGATCAGCAGAACGACGGTATAGGACACGCCGCCCTTCTGTGCGATCGCCTGATAATATTCCTCACGGTTTACCGGATCGGTCGCCGCCCGCACCCGGCGGATTTTCTGCACCGTCTGACGGTCATACAGCCGATTGGCAAAGAAGCCGACCAAAATCCGAATCAAAAAGCTAAGCAGCGCCGCTCCCTGATAAAGCATCCCCAACAGATGCTCATCCACCGAAAACTGCGCGACCCCGAAATCCAGCATCATCACCAGAATACTGGGAATACTCAAAAGCGCGGTCGCCGCCAGCACTGCCGTGGCGACTGCATACATTTTCCGATAGAACAGATAGATATACCCCAGCAGGAACGCCGACCAGTTAAAGGACACCCGCTTGCCCTGACGGGCATGATAGAACACCGTGAGAAAATAGGGAACGTTCTGCCCTACATACGCGGCAGCCTCCCGGTAGGTGACGTCCTCCTCCATGGCGTCTTCCGGCTGCATTTCCGGCTGTACCGGGCGGTAAAAGGCGGCAAACGGCGGCGTGACAAAGGGATTGCCTCCGTCCGCATGAGGCGGCTGCGGATCCCGAAACGGCACGCCCTCCTCCGGCTCCTTGCCGAGCGGACTGCCGCAGGAAACGCAGAACAGCGCATGAGGCTCGTTCTCCGCGCCGCACCTGCCGCACCGCAGCGGAAGCGTATCCGTTTTACTTTCCTCCGAGGGCTGCCATGTATAACCGGCGCCGTGACGGTCGGCAAACGCGCATTTGCCCGCCGCGATCACACAGTCCCGATGATGCGGCGCGCCGCAATCCGGGCAGACCGATATTTCGTCCCGGTCGGTAAACGGCTGCCCGCAGATCGGGCAGGACATACCGCTGTATTTTCCCATTCCTATCACCTGCTTTTGCGGTTCTCCTTTTATTTTATCACAATCGAAAAGAAAGAAAACCGTTACTTCATGGGCAGTTTGAAAACAAAATATGAACTTTTGTTACAGCTCGCCCTTGCTGGCGGCTTTCAGATAGGCGGTGATAAAGCCGTCGATCTCGCCGTCCATGACCGCCTGGATATTGCCGTTTTCAAAGCCGGTGCGATGATCCTTAGCAAGCGTGTAGGGCATGAACACATACGACCTGATCTGGCTGCCCCAGCCGTTTTGCATCTGCTCGCCCTTGATGTCCTCGATCCGCTCCAGATTTTCCCGTTCTTTGATCTCCACCAGCTTGGAGCGAAGCATCTTCATCGCAACGGCGCGGTTTTGCATCTGGCTCCGTTCGTTCTGACAGGCCACCACCACGCCGGTGGGCAGGTGAGTGATCCGCACCGCCGACTCGGTTTTATTCACGTGCTGACCGCCTGCGCCGCCCGAGCGGTAGGTGTCCACCCGCAAATCCTCATCCCGAATCTCCACCGTGATCTCGTCGTCGATCTCCGGCATGACCTCCAATGCGGCAAAGGAGGTGTGCCGCCGTCCCGAAGCGTCAAACGGGCTGATCCGCACCAGCCGGTGTACCCCGGACTCCCCTTTCAGATAGCCGTAGGCGTTTATTCCCTTGATGAGCAGGGACGCACTTTTTATGCCGGCCTCCTCGCCGTCGAGATAATCCAGCACCTCATAGCTGAAATCGTGCCGCTCCGCCCAGCGGGTGTACATCCGGTAGAGCATCTGCGCCCAATCCTGCGCCTCGGTGCCGCCCGCGCCCGCGTGAAAGGTGAGAATCGCGTTTTTGGCGTCATATTCCCCCGAAAGCAGGGTGGCAAGGCTTTGCGCTTCCAGATCGGCCTTCACTTTGTCCAATGATTCCTTAATCTCGCCGGTCATCGAGTCGTCCCCTTCGTCCTCGGCGATCTCCACCATGGTGAGCGCATCCTCATGCGCGGTGCGCAGACTCTCGAACTGCTCGATCACCCGCTTATGCTGCTGGGTTTTCTGCATCACCTTCTGCGCCTGCTCCATGTCGTCCCAAAAATCGGGCGCCATTGCCTGCTCCTCCAGCGCGGCGACCTCCTGCTTTTTCTTTTCCAGCCCGATCGCATCCCCCAGATCGGCGATCCGGCCGGTCAGGCTCTCCAGCTCCAGCCGCAGTTCATCTAATTGCAGCATCTGCGTCTCCCCTTATCCGTAACATCATTCTTTTCTATTGTATCATATAATTTGCGGCTTGTATAGAGAAAATAACCCTGCCAAACCATATTTTTGAAAGGAAAACGCAAAAACCGGCGGTATCGTATCCGCCGGTTTTTGCTTTTTTATGTAAGATATTTTTCAGCTATAAGGATAGTACCGCAGCACATGAGGCACATACAGCTTGTCCCCGTAAATCGAATAGGGCCAATTCGGACGCGCCACCATTCTATCGGAAAACTCCACCGCGTTGGCGTAAGAGTACCCGCCGTAGGTTTCCCTTGCCCAGGACAGATAGGCAGAACCGAAATTGTAGCTCTGCAAAGCGAGGCTGATCCGCTCGAGATCCTGCGGCCCCCGTACACCGGCGGAAAGAAGCGTTTTCCTGAGCTCCTGCACGCCGCATTCGATCGAATACTCGGGATCGGTGATCCCGTTCGGAACGTGCGGATAGAGCTTATTGCAGCCGCCCTCTGCCGCCTGCATGGGATCAAGCCCGCGGCCGCCGCTTTCCTGCATCATCACCGCTTGGATCAGCTCCACATACTGGGGTATGCCGTACTGCTCGGCGTATTTTTGGATGGTAGGCCCGTAATTCTTGACCTGTGTGCTAAGGCTTGCACGGAGAGTAAAGGTGATATAATCCGCCGAACACCAGCCGTTCTGCGGCGAAAAATTCTTATAATAGCAAACCGGATAGAAGCCGTTTTGCTGCTCCCCGATTACCACAACGACCGTTCCCGGCGATATGGTGGTCAGAATGCCGTAACCCGTACCGGGGCCGGAGCGAAGATGCAGCGAAGCAGTAGTCATGGCGAAGCGAGTGGATTCCGCCGGAAGCGGAGTCGTTACGGCAGGCGCATTGCCCGAATCCACAAGGATATAATCGGCGGAACAGTAGCCGTCCTTGCCGTTAAACCGGACATGATACCAGCCGTTTTCCGCTTCCCCATAGACGGTGACCGAAGTACCGGCGGGTATGGGGTTGGGGCTTACTTCCACCTTCCCGTAATTTGTGCCGGGGCCGGTGCGGAAATTGACATTATCGGTCGTCATCGCTAAACGGGTATTCCCGGTCTGGGTGTTGCCCTGAGAAGGCGTGGACGGCGTGGAAGGCTGAGACGGTGTGGGCGGCGCGGAAATAGCACTGTCCACCGTGACATAAGCGGCGGAAGAATATCCCTCTACCGAGGCGTACTGTACATGGTACCAGTCGTCAATGGCGGTACCGTAAACCGTGACCTGCTCGCCCGATTGCATTTGATCCAGTTCAGCGCCGTCTTTCGGCGCGGCGCGGAGCCGAACGTCTGCAGCATTGATATGGGCGGTGTATGTAGGGATCGAAAAGGTGGAAGTCAGCCCGACGGCATAGCGCAAAACGGAAAGTGCGTCGGTGACCGAGCAGTTACCGTCACCGTCCACATCGGCTTGCAGCTTTTGCAGGGTGGTGAGGGAAGCCAAACCTACGCCGCCCCGCAGGGCGGTGAGCGCATCGGACACCGTAACGCTTCCGCTCAGATCCAGATCTCCGAAATGCGCTTGCTCCGCCGCCTTTGCCGGAGACGACGTCCCCGCCGTCAGCAGAAACACAGCCAAAACGGAGCAGAAAAGCACTCCGAAGCGAACAAATTTCTTCATGATCTCTCCTTATGGATTGATATAAGCGACAACCTTATAATAATCCGGATACTTAGCCATGTGCTGGTCAAGCGTTACATTGCCAAGGTAACCGGGGTCGTTGACGGTGAAATCCTCCGGACGGAGATTAACGCCGTCCCCATGATAGCCGGTCACCACGACCCAGTGCATCCAGCCCTTATCGTTCGTGCAGCCCACAACAGCGGGCGCGCCGTTTTGCAAAACCGAAAGCACACGCGGCAGGTACCGGGACGGATCCTTATCATTTCTCCATTCCATGTAGCCGGTTCCCGCCCAATAGAGGACGCCGCCGTCACCGAAGGTGTATTTCGCGGCAAGGTCGTTCGGAGTGATCCGCGTGTTTTGCCGGAAGCTTTCGCACATGGCAAGGCAGGTAACAAGGCAGCCGGCACTGCGGATCTTTTCGCCGCCGATCAAAGTGTTTGCCCATTCTTCGTCCTTTTGATCGTACTTCGGAACATCAAATGAAATGTTCACAGTGCCGCCGCTCGGCGTATTGCCGGTCGACGCCAAACGGATATACTCGGCGGAGCAATAGCCGTCCTTGCCGTTAAACCGGACATGGTACCAGCCGTTTTCCGCTTCCCCATAGACGGTGACCGAAGTACCGGCAGGTATGGGGTTAGGGCTTACATCCACCCTCCCGTAATTTGTGCCGGGGCCGGTGCGGAAATTGACATTGGCGGTCGTTACCCCAGAGCGGGGATCCCCGGTCTGGGTGTTGCCCTGAGAAGGCCTGGACGGCGTGGAAGGCTGAGACGGTGTGGACGGCGTGGAAGGCTGAGAAGGCGTGGACGGCGTGGAAGGTTCCGAAACAGTACCGTTGATCTCAACATAATCGGCAGAGCAATAGCCCTCCTGCGCGTGATATTCCACATGGTACCAGTTGTCAATCGCTTTCCCGTAAACCATGACCTGCTCGCCCGTCTGCATTTTAGTCAGTTCGGCGCCGTCTTCCGGCGCGGCGCGGAGCCGAACGTCGGTGGCATTGATATGGGCGGTGTATGTAGGGATCGAAAAGGAGGCAGTCAGCCCGACGGCACGGCGCAAAACGGAAAGCGCATCGGTCACCGAACAGTTACCGTCCCCATCCACATCGGCTTGCAGCTTTTGCAGGGTAGTAAGGGAAGCCAAACCCACTGCGCCGCGCAGGGTAAAGAGCGCGTCGGTGACAAGAATACTGTCGCCGCCCTGCACATATCCCAGAGAAAGTGCAGATGAGCCGATCCGGGTAAACGGGCAGCAGACGGCCAAAAAAACCGCCGCCATGATACCCGCCGCCCATTTGCAGCACCGCATTTTGAACCTATGCATCGGTGTTTTCCCCCTTGCAAATCTTTTTTGTCCCGATTGATCAGTCATGCAAAAAAAACGGTTTTGCAGCCGAATGCGACAGCAAGCGACAATTTGTGCCGTCCTGCCGGGCGGGACAGTGCGAAAAGAAAGGGAACCGCGCTTTCGTGCAATTCCCTTTCGTTTTCAAAAGCTATTACCGCTTCGGTAAACCATGGTTATGGTTTACTCGGTCATGCCCTTCTTTGCGAAGACCACAACGCCCGCCAGAGCGATCACGCTCAGGAACGCGATCACAGCGATCGGAGCGGAATCACCGGTAGCTGCCGGAGTAGAACCGTTGCCGGAACCGGAACCGCCTGCACCGGAACCGCCAGCGCCGCCAGCACCGCCTGCGCCGCCTTCACCGGAGCCGCCTGCGCCGCCTTCGCCGCCTGTGCCGGAGCCGCCTTCACCCTCGGAGGAAGAACCGCCCGGGGTCGAAGGACTCTCTACGATCTCAACAGGAACAGAACCGGCAGAGGTTGCTTCCTGAACCGCAGCAGTGATGTTCTCAACACCCTCTTCGGTGTTCTGATAAGCCTCGGTAACTGCGATGGAGAAGGGCTTCATACCGACAGTCGCGCCCTCTTTTACCTTGAACTGCAGGACAACAAACTGACCATTGATCGTTGCATTCGGGCTTGCCATTGCGGAGACCGCAACCTTGCCGTCCGCATCCTTCGCCACAACGGTCATGTGGTTGTCCTCATTCTCAGCCAGAACATCTTTCTCGGTTGTCACATACTCGAGCGCCTCGGCGTCATAGTTCACATCGAACATCAAAGAACCAAAGGTGATATCCTTCATGTTCACGGTGACCGAAACGGTCTCGCCCGCCTTCGCGGAAGTAGGAGACACGGTCAGATTGATCGGCTTTTCCTCAACAATACCGTCGATCGCAACAGCAGTGGTGGAAGCAGCGGCGTCAACCTCAACTACCTTATCCACAGTCGCGCCGGTACCGTCCGGACACTGTACATCCTTTACCTCGACCAATTCAATCACGGTATCGGTCTTCGGAGCGTTATCCTTTACAGTAAAGCGGATGGTGATAAACGTGCCGTCAAAGCTCAGACCTTTATCGATCACGTTGCCCTCTTCATCAACTTCATCGCTTGCATAGATGAAGCCCATTCTCAGGTTGCCAAGCTCACCGTTCTCCTTGGGGTTAACGTTCATATTGGCGCCTTCCTGAGCCAACTCTGCCTTCTTAAAGGTCAGAATATCAGGATCGTATTGGACCAACACGCTGGCACTTGCTGCTTCCAGAGCGGTTACATTAACAGTTGCAACCACTTCTTCACCCAAGCCGGCGGAAGTCTTGTCCACCGACAGGCTGAAGGTACCATCAGCCGCAAACGCGCTTACCGCAGAAACGACAGCCATCGAGGCTACCATCGCAACGGAAACGATGCTCGCAACCAATTTTCTTGCGAAGGAACTCATTTTCATTGGAATACACCTTTCTTTCTGATTTTTACAGCCGTTCACTGAATTGCCGTGAGGACATACTGCCGCCACACGGCCAGTAAATGCATTATAACACGGTATTTGCCGCCGTGTCAAAGCATTTTTTGATCTTTCGGTTCAAAATTTTGTTTTTCGTGCAAATTGCACAAGAATAATCCAAAATTTTTGAAGTAAAGCAACAAGAAAGACAATGTTATATCCGAATTTTACCAACGGAGTGACGGTTTATCCTTTTGTCCTCACCCGTTTTGGCTTTCATCCTCGGGCGGTTCGGCGGGTTTTTCCTCCGTTTTCGGCATAATGGGAGCGGGATCGGGCTGATACTCGATTTTGTCCATGCCGCTTTCGCCCTTTTTCCCCGGCCGGATCAAAACCACCAGCACCGCCGCCAGCGCCGCCACTCCCAGCGCGATCACCGCAGGCCACAGCCACCGCCCGGCGCTGCCGCTCATGCCGTCCGTGCTGCCGGAAGCGCCGCTTCCCGTTTCATCGGACGAGCCGTTTCCCCGCTCGGCCGCGCTGATCACGGCGTCCACAAACGGAGTGGTGGAGGATGTGCGGCTTGCCGTACCGCCGTTGCCGGGCAGCGTACCCGGATCGGCGCGGGAGACCGTTTCCCGCTGCGGAAGCTCCCCCTGTTCCATTTCTTCACCGGCGGTGATGGTATCGACAAGGATCAGCCCCTTGGAAGGGCCGTACACCTTATCGTTGGTGACAACGTCCCGCACCACCAGCGACAGCTGCAAATCGTCGCCGTTTTCCACGCTGTCCGCCACATCAAAATCCGCCTGATAAATCTCACCGTTCGGCGTGACGTCGGTCACCGTGATCGCCGCCACCCGCAGTTCACCGGGTACGGTGGCGTTGGCCGTCGTCAACACCCCGGAAAGGGTATCCCCCGCCCTATGGTTTTTCAGGGTGAGCTGCGTTTCGTCATATTCCAAAAGCAGCTCCAATCCGCCAAAGCTCACTTGCCCGGTCATCTCCAGCGACAGGTGGAGCTTTTCCCCCGCCGAGGAGCCGCCGGTAAACTTCATCCGATAGCCGTCCGCCTCCGCCGCGGACGCGCCGACGCCGAAAGAGGCAAACAGCGACAGCCCCACGGCCGCCGAAAGCAGCAGCGCCGCAATTCGCCGGATCATCATTCTTTTTTTCATAACCGCACATCCCTTTCCCGGAAATATGAAATCCCCATATATGGATAGTATAACATAGAACCCTTTCGACTTGCAAGAAAAACCGTTTTTTTGTATGC